>JAFYDY010000064.1 GCA_017544545.1 bacterium | reverse complement strand
GCAGCAATCATATTTATACTTGATTCGTCTGCTTCAAATCAAAGGATGCTTCCGCAGGAAATTCAATATATGAAATCCCTGTTCGCTATTTTAGATCCGGAAGACGATATAAAAATTTTAAAAGTTTCAGACAGTTCATATCTGATATATGAAGGCTCACCCGGAGATTCAAAAAGCATTTCAAACGCAATCAATGCGTATGCAAGAAGTGACGGGCAAGATAACGGTACAGCATATGGTGAAGCCGTAAAAAAAGCCGTTGATCATTGTTTAACAATGAAAAAAGAAGGTTATATCCCGTCAATCGTTGTTATCGGCGATTTGGAAAGCAAAGGGCCAAAACAGATTAACTGGGATACTTTACCAAAAAATATAGAAAAAACAAAGCAGTATATTCCTGAATTGTCTATGATGTTCGTTTATGCTCCGCCGGAAAAACTCGATTTGGCAAAAACTAAGTTGAATCCGGTTTTGGGTGAGAAAAAACTTATTGTAGCAAACAGTGAAAATGCTGAAAAAGCGAATTCAAGATTTTTAAAAGCGATAGGAAGATAGTGAGGAAAAATTATGGCATTTACGATTACAACACTCAATAACGAAAAAACTTTTTCGGACAAAGAATTGGTGAACATCAGCTCAAAACCCGGTTTTGACTATCAATTAAATACCGGTTTTGATTTTATGCTGACCGTACAATATGATCCGAGAACAAACAAATGTGTACTCTTAAACCAATTTAACAATACAAAATTCTTGTTTAAAGGTAAACCCATACCTGCAAGACTTGAAATAGACAAGGTTTGTAAAATTATGATAGACGGATCATCCGAATTTATTATGATTAAAATCATAGGCGCAACCGTCAACAGAGAAATAGCTCAGGAACAAATGACCGAAGCTGATATGAGAGCTATTTACGGCAACGACGTTAATGCTGCAGCAAGACTGAAGGTTGATCAACGTAAAAATGAAATTGAACAGGCACGTGTTTCTATTGTAAAAGAAATCGGTGCAAAGATTAATGACTTAAAACAAAAGATTTCAATGAATTCAAAAGGCGGAATTATGCTTCACATAGCATTGTTCCTGGCTTCTTATATTTGTGCATTTGGTATTTCTAACTACATAACAGGCTTGCCGCTGGAGGATGCCGGAAGTATTATCCAAATGCCGACAAACCTGAAATTGATTTTCATATACGCATTTATAGTATTTGGAATCGGCTTGGTTATGAAGCAGGGCGTATTCTTGTTTATGCAAAACAGATTAGGTCAGGGCACCAATGTTTCAGGAATTGCTGAACAGTTTATGATTGTTTTGGCATCATTATTCTATGTTGCGATTTACTTCATAAACGTTGTATATTATATGGGACCAAATTCAATGCCGTTCTTCGCTGTATTGATATCACTGTTCTTTGTCGGAACAGCCGCAACACTGGCACTTGCCTGCGGATACTTTAAAAATACAAGTGTTGAAACAAGAAAAGAACTTAACGAAATCGAATACAGAGAAGATTTTGAACACGTTATAAGAGAATATCAACAATGGATCGGAAGATACGCAAACACTCTCAGCAAAGGAAAAATTCAATCCGTAAGTGATAAGAAATTTAACCTTATGATAAAAAGTGTCGGCGAAATGATTTTAGGTATTATCACCGCACCGTTCCTGGCTTATGGTGTTTCAAATACTTTGGCTATGTGCTTCCCTGAAGCTGCGGGCTGGATAAGAGTTTCCGGTTTGAGATTCAGCCCTGTATTTTTGGTATTGGCAACATTTATGATTATCTTTGCATTCTTCAACTTCGTTAACGGATTTGTATGCAACAAGAAAGTTCAGGCATCAAACGTTATCAAACAAGACGGTTTCAGTGACTACCTGCAGCACGGTGTTGAAATCTATGGTATTGAAGGTGCAAAGAAAATAGATAAAGAAATGAGAAGATCATTCCTTATAGGTATGGCAATCATTGTTATTGAATTTTCAATGAACGTATCATACTTTATGCAATCAATAGGCGGAGACCTCGGCGGTATGATGCTGGCAGGTGTTGCAGCATTAGTTCCGACAGCGTTATTGCTTGCCGAAACATTTATGCTTAGCCAGACTAAGTTTGAAATCTTCGCTTGCGACGGACTAATATCTAAGACAGAAAACTTATAATGAATTACAAACTATTTTTAACAGTATTAGCAGTATTAACCATAATAACGACTTTGTGCATTTGCGCTATGAGGCCCAAGATGCACAAGTCTGTTATGGTTTATAATTCTGATTTTAAAATAGTTCCCCAAAGTGAAATTCAGGTTGAGGTTCAAAACATACCGACCGTGGAACAGAACCAAAGTTCTGCGCCTCAGGCTGTCAAAGTTATACATTTTGAAGATATGGATAATGACATTGTGACTGATTATCAGACAACAACAAGCCAAAACGTGAATGTCAGCACTCAAACATCCGTTCCTCAAAGAACGACAAGCAGCAGCACTGTTTACACAACAACCCAAACAAAACCTCAATACACAACACAAACACAATCCTATCCGACGCAAACAAAAGTTGCCGTGACAACGCCAAAAACAACGACAACAACGAAAGTGCAGACACCAACAACTACAACAAAAGTAAATACTCCTCAAAAGGTTACAACAAGTGCACCACAGATAGATTTACAAAAAATTCTTGAAAACAACAAGAAGTATCAAAACGCTCAAACTCAGCAGCCAACGACAACTACGGTCCAAACACCCGTAAAAACAACTACAACAACCCCGACAACAAAAGTTGTATCTGCACCTGTCGGAACAAAAACCGTAACCACGACTCCTTCCGCAACAACAAGAGTTCCAACTCCGGCACCTGCCACTACAACAAAAGTTTTAACTCCTCAGGAAGAAGAAATTGCATGGCAGATTTGGCGTTCCAATTTACAAAACAAAATTATGCAGGATGCAAAACTTCCGAACGTTCCTCAGGGAACAATCTTCAAATTTACTTTTGATGTTGATAAATATGGCAAAGTTTCAAACATCCACACCTCCTGCACAAATAATGCTCAGTATACACCGTACGCAATTCAGTATATTGCACCCGTAATCAGAGCATATCAGGGCCGTTCAATTTTGAATTTTCCGGAAGGCTCAAAACGTGTAACAACATCATTTGTCGGCTCATTTAAGGTTTCTAACAGCAGCAGATACAGTACGGCAGGGGATTATAAAGACACAGAAAGGATTAGCAGATAACAGATGTTCAGATGTAAAGAATGCGGAACCGAATACGAAGAAAAACCGGATTATTGCGATTGCGGAAATGATACCTTTGAGGAAATTAAACCTACACCGGCACCCCAACAACCGACTCCGGCTCAATCTGAAACTGTTAAGCCGCAACCGGCTCCTGCTCCACAAATAAGAACTGTTCGCCAGGAATATAATACTCCGTTTAATAACCCAAAATCAGAAATTCCTAAAGTTAAAAGTTCCTCAGATATAGTATCTTTGAGCTTGTTTATTTTGAGTATAATTCTTGCCGTATGTACACTTTTTATCTTCGGCAATCCTAAAGAAGAGCAAGCAAAACAACCGGAGCAGACTAAAACAGCCCAGACAACTCCTGTGAATATTCCGAATGTTGATTCCTATTGGGATAATTCGGCTGTCGTAGTTTCTCAGGCACAACCTGAAGTTCCGGAAGTTCAACCTGAACAAAAACCGATTACTGACCCTATTGCTTCAAAATTTGATGAGTGGCTGAATAGGCCAAAAAGAGTTGTGGACGACACACCAAAATATACTCAACCGGTACAACAAACAACAAAACCTGTTCAGACTCAAACTAAAACAACACAGCCGACCAAAACTCAAACTCAGGCAAAAACAAACACTGCCACAAAACCGGTTTCAACAAATAACCCGAAAATTAATTCCCCCGGGGCTCCGAATGATTTGCTGACAAGAGTTCAAAACAGTATTCAGTTTACAAATACCCAAACAACCAAAACAACAACTCCGGCAAAAACCACAACCACAACAACCCAAACTCCAAAAACAACAACACAAAAACCGGTAACAATTACAACGACAACAACCCAAAGACCGACAACCACTACAACGGCAACAACTACGACGGCACAGACTCCGCCGACATTGAGAAACGCTACCCCGCAAAATGTTAAAAGTCAGGCAGAGATAAATCGTGAAATTACAAACTACAAAGCTTCGTTGAGAAATAATATCGGCAAGAAAATAAATTTTGCAAATGTTATAGGAGACGGAAGCTGCGCAATAACGTTTAAAATTGATTCTTCAGGCAAACTTATAAACAGAAACTTTGCAACAAAATCATCCAACATAACATTGAACGATGCCGTATACAATGCAATGATGTCAACTCCGAGCTACAATCCCCCGCCGGAAGGATATAAAAGCGAAACAATGACATTAAAAGTCAGAATGTATGACGGAAATTATGAGATTTCATTAAATTAAATATACCCGTCTTCATCAGTTCTAAAATAATTAAAATTTACTCCACCGTCGTCATTATAAATCTCAGGGGCTTTAGGAGGTACGTATGTTCCTTCTTTGACTTCGGTTTCGATAAGTTTTGCTTCTCTGTATCCTTCATGCCACCACGCCTCAGTTTTTGCAGCAGCTTCACCAACAGGTTTTTCAGTCATGACCTCTTTTATCACCTGCACAGCTTTTTGTTTAACTGCTTTTGGCGGCTTACCTGTAAACATATGTGATGAGTGTATAGCAGATACTCGCATATATATCTCCTAAATTTATATATATTTTATCACAGAAATTAACCGTAATAGTATAAAATACTTGCAGCCCTTTCGTACATAGCTTTAAGTCTTAATTTTACGAGCGTTGAAATATAACCGATTTTTGAAATACCTTCACCTGTCTCTGCAAGCTCCAGCAACTTTGATTCTGCATTTTTGTAATTTATATAATGGCGTCTTGCCATCGCATCATGGTGCAGCATTTTATATTCTATAGCAGAGCCTTTATCATTTATTAATTCATAATATCCTTGCATTGCCCTATATGTTTTTTTACTTGGTAATTTATGACCAAAATTTACATCTGAATTATTAATT
>JAFYDY010000063.1 GCA_017544545.1 bacterium | reverse complement strand
GCAATATCTTCAATAAAAGTATAAACTCTCGGAAGTGATACATAGCCCTCATCATCACGCAGAACGTTCGTTCCCAATTTTATAACAATTCTTTTTACATTAATAAATTCATTTCTTTCCATAAAACCATTTTATCACAAAAACCTCATACATTTAACCCTTGATTTTTGCGAAAAATTTATTAAAATCTAAGTATGAAGGAATTATTGACATATTTATTTGCAATATTGTTTGGTGTGTTTATGCTAACCCCATGTTGTATGGCGGCAGATAATAATTCTGCGACATATCCGCAAGATGTCAATGCTCAGGAAATTGACGAGGATGAATACGAAGGGGATATTGATGTTGAGCAAGCGTACAGAGACCTGCCCGTTCCGACATTTAAATATGTTCATAATATTGATCCCGGAGAATATCAGGATACGAGATATTCAACCTGGTCACCGTATCCTTTGTTCAGGCTAACGGCACCACTGTTTTTTAAAACGGTAACAATAGAGCCGGGATACTATTTGCTGACACCAAGAGAACACAACGGAGCATGGTATATTCTGTTTAAAGAAGCAGGAAGAGTAAAATATATAGTTCCGTGTTATAAAAAAGAAATGGTTCCGTTTGACTTTTATAAAAATAACCTGCCTCAGATTAAGATGACAAAAATTCAGCTAATCAGAGAAAAAACATTAAAACTTGTCGGGAAAAGAGACAAACATTCAAAGAGAAAACCTATCCCCGACACCTATTTGGAAGCCTCAGATTTGGATAACAATTTCTTATCCGTCATCGTCTATTGGGGAAATTACAGATATTATTTTGTACTCAGAACTATTCAACTGTAGTGTATAAAATTTTTGACTTTCTGGTATAATAAAATTGAACAGGGAGCGATATTTAATCGTTATCATTTTAAGGGGGTAAATAATGAAAAAATTTATACAATTATTCATAGCAGGAACAATAATATTTATGGGTTTGGGCTCATTTGCGGCAGGAGGATTTTTAAATCCGAACCTTGATATACACGAAGTTCGTGCAAGTCATGTTTTGGTTAAAAACAGAAAAGAAGCCCTGAGAATAAAAAAAGAAATCCAGAACGGCGATATCACTTTTGAAGAAGCAGCAATGCGATATTCAATATGTCCGTCAAGCCAAAATGGCGGCGATTTGGGCTATTTCAACAGAAAACAAATGGCTCAGCAATTTGCAGATACCGCATTTGACTTAAAAATCGGAGAAATTTCAGATCCTGTCGGAACAAAATTCGGCTGGCACATAATCAAAACCACCGCTAAAAGATAGGGGTAAATGAAATAACCACAGGTGATTACCCGAGAGTTTTTGCAAAAAAAGAGGATTGAACAATCAATCCTCTTTTTATTAGCTGGGGAGAGACTCGAACTCTCGACCTCTCGGGTATGAGCCGAACGCTCTAGCCAGCTGAGCTACCCAGCCATATTCTTTGGCTCACTCGTTAATTTTCCCACAAAAATATTTTTTTTCAAGAGGCACAATAAAAAAGGATTAGGCATAATACCTAATCCTTCCTTACGACGGTATGGGCTACTTCACTTTATTCAGTACCAGGTATTCATAGTCTATTGCGCCCTCTCTTTTGTAATAGTTAGCAATACTTTTTAATACTGCCAATGTAAGTAATGCAATACCTGCAGCCAATAATGCAATTTTGCCTTTCTTTGCAACCGGAGATTTTACAAATTTTTCCAATGCTAAAATCGCTTTATCAGCAACACTCTTCAGCACCTTGTTATTTTTTACAAACACAACCACTTTTTTAGCTGCACCTGCACAAACCGCAAAAACTTTTGCCCCGAGTTTCGATCCTTTGATTCTTTCAATAATAACAGGAGCTTTCTTTTCTACAAACAATATAGCTCGTTCTGCCAAAGTCCCCGTCTTCAAAGCTAATTTATTAACCATTTTCGGATTTGCAACTACAAGCTCTTTAGCCAAATATGGTGTTGTTGCCAAAGCCCCTAAGCTAAAAATTGTATCAAATCTGTTCTTTGCCCTTGCTCCGTCTTCTGTTTGGGGTTTAATAATAACCGGAGATAATAACATACCACCAAGAGAAGTCACCCCAACCGTTTTTAATACAGGTGTTAAAGCCATAATGAACCATCCTTTCCAAATTCCAAACCTACCAGTTATAAAAAAAATTTTTTTTAGTCCGAATTTCAGAAAGGCAAAAATCAATTAAAATTTCTTAACAAAAAAGGCTTAATTACACCACTTGTAATCAAGCCTTTTATTGAATATATGTTTATTATAGCCTTATTTATTTTCAAGAACCGTGCCGTCTTTTGTATCCTTAACGAGAATCCCACACTCATCAAAAGCTATACGAATTTTATCTGCAATATCCCAGTTTTTCTCAGCACGTGCCTGTTTTCTTAGCTCTAAAATTTCATCCACCGAACCGAACGGTTTTCCTATTACTTCTGAAATTTTAGATACGGCGTTAATTAAAGCCTCTTTTGAAACACCAGCTTTTTCAAAGGTGAAACCAAGAGTCGTACCAAGTTTATACAGGATTGTATAAGCATCTTTTTCATCCTTGTTGGCTCTTGTTGCAAGGTCAAACAAAACAGCCAGCGCTTTTGAAGTATTTAAATCTTCATCCATCGCTTCACAAAAAGCCTTATATTCCGGAGTTGTCGTTATATCCAAATCAGGATTATTTACCCCTTTTGCATTAACAAGGCGTTTTGCACCTGCCTGAGCCGAAGCCAGTGCTTCATCCGAAAATTCAACAGGCATTCTGTAGTGATTTGTTAGGATAAAAAGACGCAAGGTATTTGCATCATAGTTTTTGAGCATATCATCAATGGTCAGGAAATTACCCAGAGATTTTGACATTTTTTCTTTATTAATTGTGACAAAACCGTTGTGCAGCCAATAATTTACGAATTTGCAACCGTTTGCACATTCTGATTGCGCAATTTCGTTTTCGTGATGCGGGAAGATTAAATCGGCACCTCCGGCGTGGATATCAATCGTTTTTCCCAGGTATTTTCTGCTCATTGCGGAGCACTCAATATGCCAGCCCGGGCGCCCCATGCCCCACGGTGAATTATAACCGAATTTTTCATCTTTCTTCCACAGTGCAAAATCCAACGGATCTTCTTTCAACTCACCAACCTCAATTCTTGCACCGCTTTCGAGTTGATCAATCGGTTGTTTTGAAAGGTAACCGTAATTAGAAAACTTTTTAACTCTGAAATATACATCGCCGCCGGCTTCGTAGGCATAACCTTTTGCGATTAAATCTTTAACTATAGAAATCATTTCACCCAAAGTTTTGGTTGCAAACGGCTCAACATCCGGTCGCAAATTATTGAGTTTTTCCATAGAATTTGTGAACTGTTTATACCAGTATTGTGAAACCTCATCGGGCGTTTTGCCTTCTTTTTCCGCTTTTTTCAGGATTTTATCATCCACATCGGTAACGTTGCGGCAATATGTAACATCATATCCTTTGAATTTTAAATAACGATAAAGCACATCCCAAGTGATATAGCATCTTGCATGTCCCAGGTGCGCATAATCATAAACCGTCGGGCCGCATACGTACATTTTGACTTTGTTTGGCTCGATAGTTTTAAATTCTTCTAATTGGTTTGAATATGTGTTAAATAATTTCATAAAAAATCCCTCTTTTTAATTATCATACTACAAAAAGAGGGATTTTTATTTACATTTCTATTTTTCTTCACAAATAGCTTTTATTTCTTCGTTTGACAAACCTGTAGCCTCTCGCAAATCATCAAGAAAAATATCCAAATAATATATTCCTTCACCGTTTTTGGGCACAAGATATTTATCAAAATCACCACCGCCACGAGTTGTCATATTATTCTTTAAACTGCCCGGAGGTAAATTCAGTTTTAAAATACTTTTTGCTTTTCCAAACGTCAAACCGCCCTTATAATCTTTAGGATCTGCAAAATCTGTTATCCGAATAAAATCACCACTTTTTTTATCCAATATAAAGTTAAAAACATCTTCCAGAATATTTGAATCAATGTATTTTACATGGCCGTCTTTGACCAAATTTTTTAAGTTTCCTATAGCTTCTTTTTGCTCCGGCGATAACTTACTTGCTTCAGTCATGGGAATATTTTTTGTCTTTCCGCTTGGCTGATTACCTTTTACACGTGCTACGCCAGAAGTTCCCTGCATTCCGGAAACGCCATTTATTCCATCTACCATATATTTCTCCTTATTAAAAAGTATTACACAATATTCTACGGAATAAATTTATAAAAACTTTAATTTTGAATTAAGAAATATTAAAATATTTTAGCATATCAAAGATTTCAAATACCGGTTGGATAAGTTGTTCGACCGGTATTTCTTCGTCTAATTCAAGAGTAATTGTCGGTATATTACGCTCAACTCCGCAATATGTACCGAAGCTACCCGGGGTCGGATAGCCGATACTTGCTTCAACAGGATAACCTATTATATCGGAAATTTTTTGCGCAATATTTTCTGCGGGACCATCATAGTTTACAATTTTGTACGGTGCGTGAAGAGTCAATATCAGCTTGGGCTTATATTTTTCAATAACATCTATCACAAACTTCGTTTCAATCTCGCTTGCAGGCTCTTTTCCGCCATAATAAGCATCCGGGTTATCCCCTGCCGCACTGCCGTCTTGTCCGAAATTTTTTGTCGGGAAATTACGGTTTAAGTCCACACCGTTTGCATTTACTCTGGCATTTACCCCCATTCCGTCGGGATTTAGACATGGAATAAAAAGAAGATTGGATTTTTTTTGTTCCAAATACTTGTCAATCAGATATTTCCCTTGCGGCTCGTCGCCGTGAAAAACCCCAACAACAAGGACTTTGCCCTCGCCTGATTCACCGATAAGGCTAATTTCATTCCCGAGTTTAGTGGTTGCAGATTGTAGAATATTCATTTACCCCTCAAATAAAGCTTCTATAAAATCTTTCGGATCAAAAGCTTTTAAATCTGTCATTTTTTCACCTATACCGACAAGTTTTACCGGCAATTTCATCTCTTTTGCAATCGCAATAATTATTGCACCTTTGGCGCTGCCGTCAAGTTTTGTCAGAGCAACACATGTCAGATTTACACACTCGGCAAAGACTTTTGCCTGCTGCAAACCGTTTTGACCTGTATTTGCATCAATAACCAAAATGCTTTCCTTCAAGGCTTCAGGAGCCTGCTTATCAATAACAGTTTTAATCTTTTTCAACTCTTCCATAAGATTAAACTTGTTTTGCAATCTGCCTGCCGTATCAACTAAAATCACATCATAGTTTTCATTTTTGGCCTTTTGTATCGCCTCATAAACAACAGATGCAGGATCGGCTTTGTCACGTCTTACGATATCGGCACCGGCACGCTCAGACCAGATATTCAGCTGTTCTTCCGCTGCAGCCCTAAAGGTATCCCCTGCCGCTACAAGAACTTTTTTGCCCTGCTGCCTGAATTGATATGCCATTTTTGCAATCAGAGTTGTTTTCCCGGCACCGTTTACTCCTGTTATGAAATAAATATTTATCTCACCGTCTTTATAGTTTAATTCAGTAGAACCGGCTTCAGATAAGGTTTTTGCAAATTCTTCCTTTAAATAATTTTTTAATTCCGAAGGTTTTGCGCCCTTTTTTGAACGTAAATTATCAACAAGTTCTGCAGCATACCCAACTCCCAAATCGGCTCCGATAAGCGTATCTTCAATATCATCAAGCGCAAATGGGGAATATTCTTCTTCCGTAATATCGACATTTGAAATAACATTTCCGACAAGGCTTTGGGCAGTATTTGAAACTGCCTGTTTAAAATCTGCGATTTTTTCCTTAAAAAATCCAAACATCAACTCTCACCCTGACCTCTCCGCTTTGGGACGAGTATATATCTGCCTTTACTGTACGGCTTTATCAACAATAACTTTTGCCAAAATACCGTTTATAAAAGATGCGCTGTCTTCTGTCGAATATTTTTTTGCAAGCTCTAAAGCCTCATCAACAACGACTTTCATCGGCGTTTCTTTTATATATAACATTTCGCAAAGAGCTATGCGCAAAATATCCTTATCCATTTTGACAAGCCTGTCAATATCCCAGCCTGTTGAATTTTTGCTTATAATCCCGTCAATTTCATCATGATTTTGATGGTAAGTTTGCGCAATTTTTATTGCATAATCCTTTACATCACTCTGAGAATCGAGAGTTGTAAATTCTGCAATTTCCAAAGCCAAAAGCGCCTTTTCGGCAATTTCAATCATTCCGTCAATCTTTGATTTGAAATCAGCAGTCGTCATTTGCACCGGAACAGAAACATTTGAAGCATCAATAGGTCTGTTCAAATTTATTTCATGTTCAGCCTCATAATCGTCAATTCTGTTTTTTATATCCAGAAGTGAACCCAAAGATGCTTTTATATCTTCACTTGCACTGTCTGATAATATTCTGACTGACTTTAATATAATATCATCCAAATTTTCTTTGGAATAATTTGTAATTTTTCTGTCAAACTGAGAAAAAAGAATAAATGCCAATTCTCTTGCTGCTCTGCGGGCTTGCATATTCTACCTCTTTATCTTTTCATAACTGTCAATTTATGAATATGCTAACATGAAAAATTTTCTATAACAAGTTACTTGGTCACTACTGACAGAATATAATTATCGGTAAAATATTTGTTTGCAACACCTATAATATCTGCATCAGTAACACTATTTATGAGATTTATATATTTATCTTTGAACTCATAACCTCTGCCGGAAGCCTCGTACCAGCCTACATTTGAAGCTTTATCAAGGTTTGTTTCAAGTCCGAGAATGTAGTTACCCATAAGTTTTTCTTTAGCATCTGCAAGCTCTTTATCACCCACATATTCCGTTTTGAGTCTGCGAATTTCTTCAAATAAACCTTTCTTTGATTTTTCCAAAGTCGCAGGGTTAGTCCCGATATAAAGCATAAAGCTACCTCTCAAAACATTTGGCGAATATCCGGAGCCAAGCTGATATGCAAGACCTTCCTGTTCTCTCAAATCCTTAAACAGTCTTGAACTCATGCCCGAACCCAGCAGAGAATCAATGACCTGAAGAGTGGCAAAATCCTTCTCATTCAAAACCCCATCAACCTGCCAGCCCAATAATATCCAGGCAGTTTCTGTTTCCATTTTTATTGTTTCTTCTTTTGGCGCAGAAACTTTTGAGATTTTTTCCGAATAATTTTTGTATTCAAAATTTGTACAATTCTCTTTCGCTTTGAAAATTTTATTCAGTTCCTGCACCGTCTTATCCTTATCAACATTACCGTTTATGGAAATCACAACATTTGCCGGATTAAAAATCTTGTTATAATATTCAACAATATCATCCCGTTTTATTTTGGGATAATTCTTTTCCAATACCTTTGCTGAAATTGAGTACGGAGTGTTGTAATAAATCATATCCCTATACTGTTCTATTGCCTGCTGAAGCGGGATATCCTTATCACTTTTAATGCTGTTTAACTTGTCGGATTTAACTTTTTGAACTTCAACTTCGTCAAATATTGCGTTGTTTACCACTTCACCCAGAAGCTCTAATGTTTTATCATACTCATCCTTTGTTGTCAGAACTTTGATTGAAAAGGCATCAGCACTGGCTGACGGAGTTATATCAATTCCGTTATCCTCCAACACCTGCGACAATTCAATGTGAGAATAATTTTTTGTACCCTTCAGCATAGTTGATGCCGTCAGTTTCGCAGTTCCCGGAATTTTATCCAACAACTGACCGCCCTTTGCGTGAATACTTATTGCGATAATGTCGTTTACTTTGTTTGGAGTGTACAAAAATGTAGCGCCATTAGAAAGTTTATATTTTTGAGTTTCTTTATTTTGGCTCACTAATTCGGCCGTATAGCTATTTTCAACCTGATTTGCAACAGGAATTTCTTTTGCACCTTCGGGGAGCAGAATTGAAATTGCGCTCTTATCCTCTCCGAGATATTTATTTGCAACTTTTTTAACCATTTCCTTTGACACATTTTTTATATTGGTCAAATAATTGTCATAATATTTGATATCATTAGTCAAAGCCAGCGTGTAACCTATTTCTGTCGCAATATTTGTGACAGATTCTCTTGAATAAAAAGTGTTTCGTTCAATTATATTTTTTGCCAGACTTAACTGTTCGTCAGTTACTCCATTATCCTGAATTCTTTTTATTTCACTGAAAATTGCATCCTGAACGGCTTTGCATTTCTCAGGCTCAAAACTCGCAGTTACATAAAAAATACCGTCATCTTTCAGGGTTGAATTTCCGGCATCGACCGAGAAAGCAAGACGTTTCTTTTCTTTCAACACCTGATTCAGAACAGACGAACGCCCTCCGCCCAAAATTGTTGATAAAACATCAAGAGCATAAGATTCGTTATCGGAAATCGGCGTTCCTCTGAAACCTATGAGTATATAGCCTGATTCTGTTTTAATATATTCGACTTTCTTTTGCTGCTTTGTAAGCTGAGATTCTTTCGGGTAAATTGTTTTTGTTTGTTTTTTATATTCGGGATTAAAAACTTCTTTAACTCTTTCTACGGCCTTATTTGTATCAATGTCGCCAATTATAACGGTTATCATATTTGAAGGTGAATAATGTTTGTTATAAAAATCCAAAACACCCTCTCTTGAAATCGTCTCTATAACTTCACTTTTCCCTATAACTTTTCTTTTGTACGGGTGAGTTGTATACAGCATTGAACTCATATTTTCCTGAAGAATCCTTGAAGGAGATTTTAAATCTTTATTAATTTCCTCAAGAACGACTTTTCTTTCCTTTTCCATTTCGTTTCGGGGAATCATAGGATTTGAAAGCATATCTCCGTGAAGCTCCATCGCCAAATCAAAATCTTTTGACGGAATTGTCACATAATAATGAGTAAAATCTTTGCTTGTAGCAGCATTTGTAATTGCACCTTTTGTTTCCAGAATCTGATCAAATTCACCTGCCGGATGATTTCTCGTACCTTTGAAAAACAAGTGTTCCAAAAAATGTGCAACTCCGTTATTAGAATCTTCCTCATCTATTGAACCTGTCTTTATCCAAGTATCAATTATGACAATCGGATTGCTGTGAACTTCTTGTACAACGACGGTTTGTCCGTTATCAAGCTTGAACATCTGAGCCTCGGATGCCCAGACAAAATTCCCTAACAATATGACTGCTATGCCCAATATAAATTTTTTCATTATTAACCACCTTTTTCATAATTATACAGGCAATATAAAAATTAATCACATTGACCGTAAGAGTAATTTACACAGGCATCTGCATAATTATATCAGTTGATTTGAACTTTTTGGGAGATTTCATTTCAATATAAGATTTAAGAGCCTCAAAAGATACCTCGCAAACTTTTTCGTTTGCCTTCAATTCGTACTCCCCTTTATAATCAAAATCGTTTTCAGCCATCTGCTTGAAAAAATCTCTCATTTTTGACGGTAATTGTTTTTTCTGGTGCATAACTTTTCCGGCACAGCTGCCACAAACTACACCACCAAGAGCCGGAACAAAATACATACTTTCATCCGGAATGTGAGTATGACAACACAAACAGTCATCCAACTCTACCGAAAATCCGGACTCTGCCATCATTTTCAGCTGAAATTTAATAACGGCAAGCATAATTTCAATTTTATTTTCCGCAGTTGAGATTGCATCCAGCGACTTGTACAATAAATCGTACACCTTTGCCGAACACGGATCATCTTCCACACCGAAATTATGCACAACCTCTGTTACGTAGGTTGAATAACAAATTTTGTCTATATCTTGTCGTGTTTTATAAAAAGAATTTAAAACCTCAGCCTGACAGATTGTATCCAGATTTCTGCCCTTGTGAAGCATAAGAGTGTTCGCAACAAGCAAATCCATACGGGCGCCTAACTTACTCTTGGGCTTTTTCACCCCTTTAGCTACCCCCCTGATAAGTCCTTTCTCCCTGGAATACATAACAATAATTTTGTCAGATTCGCTCAGATTATAAGACTTTAAATTGATTGCGTCTGTCACAAAACTGTTTTGCATTATATTGTCTTATTTTTACGACTATTCGTCTTTATTAACACCGGTACCGTAGTAGATACCTCTCATCATTTGTTCAAGTTCCTGCTTGTTGTCTGAGTATGCGATTGCTGTCTCTTTAGAGACTTTACCTTCATCATACAATTTGAACAATGACATATTCATAGTAATCATATTGTTGAATGAACCCTTCTTAACGAGTTCATAAATCTGGTCAAGTTCATTTTTAAGAATAAAGTCTTTAACCGTCGGTGTAACAACAAGAACTTCAACTGCAGGAAGACGAGTTCCACCTTCTGCTGTCGGTACCAGTTTTTGAGAAATAGTACCACGCAGAGAGTTTGCAATCTGTGCTCTTACGAAAGGTCTTTCTCCCGGCTCGAACAAGTTGATAATACGTTCAACCGTTTGTACAGAGTCGTTTGTGTGGATTGTTGATACAACAAGGTGACCTGTTTCTGCAGCTTTCAGAGCAGATTCAATCGTTTCTCTGTCACGGATTTCACCGATAAATATAACGTCAG
This sequence comes from bacterium, assembly GCA_017544545.1. GTDB lineage: Bacteria > Cyanobacteriota > Vampirovibrionia > Gastranaerophilales > Gastranaerophilaceae > Zag111. The sequence continues at coordinate 3,177 of JAFYDY010000063.1, read as the reverse complement.
GGTCTTGTCTTAATGCGTATTTTACACCATCAGGGAAGGACGGTGTATCAATCAATAACTGACGCTGCGATACAATAGATTTTTTGTTTGAGAATATAAATTCAACAGGGTCTTCAATAGTAACAATGTGTTTTGAAGATGTTGCGTTAATATAATCAATCAATGATGCAATTGTGGTTGATTTACCTGAACCCGTAGGCCCTGTAACCAAAACCAGACCGTTGTTGAATGTTGCCAGTTCTTCCAAAGTGTCAGGAAGATACAATTCTTTAAATGTCTTGATATAATAAGGGATTGCACGGATAACCATTGCAGTCTTACCGAGCTGACGGCTCATATTTATACGGAATCTTGAACATCCCGGAATTTCATATGAAAAGTCAATATCGAAAAATCTTGTAATTCTGTCTTTCAGGTGCTGAGGAGCAACCGTTCTTATAACGAATTCTATATCTTCGCTTGTCAGAGGAGGTAAATTAATTCTCATAATCTGGCCGGAAACTCTTATTGCAGGTCTTTCACCTTCGCAAATATGCGCGTCAGATGCCCCTACAGATACTGCCTGCCTTAAAAAGTCCTCTATATAGAAATCGTTACTGCTGCTCATATACTATCCTCTTATTTTATCGCAATTATATATTATCACATAATTAAATTTTACACAATAATTTTGACATGGTATCATTCACTTGTTGGAATTATGAATGTCGAAATTATTAAGGATAACATACAAAATAAAAACTTTATGATGCTGTTTGCATCAGCCGTATTTATGTGTGGAATTCTCGGCTGCTTCTACAATTCTGCCATAATATCTGGTGCCATAATAACAACGATATTAACGATATTACTGTATTTGAGAATTTTTGATATCAAAAAAATTATTCTATTTGTAATGATTTTTTATGCCGGATTCTTCTTAACATTTTTTAAAACACAAAACTATGACAGTCTTGTTCAATATACTCCTGCCAAAATTGAACTTACAGGCAGAATAACCAGTATCCCGAAAAAGAACGAATACAACAAAATAAAATTTATACTTGAAACAAATACCGTTGATAAAAAGGAATTGAAGGCAAAAACGCTGGTTACAATATCAGACGCACAAAATTTGAAGCAACCTTTGAATATCGGTGAAAACATTTCGCTTTCCGGCAACCTGCGAAAACCTTTTACTTCAACAAACCCATCCCAATTTGATTATAGTGCATACCTCAGAAACTTTAATATTTTTACAACACTGTACGCTCAGCCCGAGGATATAACGATATTAAAGAGTAAAACAAGCTATAAATGGAAATTCCTCGGGAAATTAAACGAAACAAGAAACAGAATTCTTGACACCCACTCAAAATATCTCAAAAGCCCAAATCTTGAAATTCTCGGTGGGATAGTATTTGGGGATGATGCAATATCACCGCCGGATTATATAAAAAATTCCTTCATAAATTCCGGACTTTTGCACATTCTGGCAGCGTCAGGAATGAACGTCGCTTTGATATACACTTTTTGGTTTTTCATTTTGAGATTTTTGGGAGTACCTTTTAAACCGAGGGTTTTATCAGGTATTCTTATCATAATCCTTTACACCCTTATGACAGGACTTGGAGCATCCGTCATTCGCGCCGCACTGATGTTGATTTTCGTTCTCATAGGCAAATTAATAGATCGTGACGCACACAGTATTGCCCTGCTGTCATTTGTTGCAGCTCTTATGCTGATATATAATCCCGCGTACATCAACGATGTCAGCTTTCAATTATCATTTATGGTAACTTTGGGGCTTTTATTGTCCGTCAATGTAATCTCCGAGAAATTACCCGACGTTCCTGATTGGATAAAAGTTCCGATAATTATTCCGATTATTGCTCAAATTTGGGTTGCCCCGATACAAATGTTTTATTTCAATTCCTTCAGCTTATATTCAATTTTTGCAAATATTGCAACCGTAAGTTTGCTCAGCATTATAAGTTTTGGAGGATTTTTAAGTTCAGTAATTTCAATTTTTCAGCCGCTCGCGGATTTTACATGTTTTACTTTTGATTTTTATCTGAATATTCTGTTAAATATTCTTGTATGGATTTCAAATTTTTTCGCAAATTTAAAATATTGTTTGCTGCAAACCACACACCCGTCAATAATTCAAATAATTATTTACTACGCTATGATTGTGGGTGCAACATTTTTATTCAAGTATAACAAGTTTAAACAGGCCTTTCTGACAATTCTTACAGTTAGTGCAATATTATTTATAACAACGGTAAGACCTGTTTCGCATAATCTTGAAATTATCGCTTTTGACGTTCAAAATGCTGATTCCTTTCTTATCAAAACTCCCGCAAACAAATATTTTATGATTGATACCGGCAAAGCTCCATATCAAAGCGGGAATTCACAGGCAAAAATAATTATGCTCAAATACCTCAAAGACAGAGGGATTAAAAATCTTGAAGGAGTAATTGTAACCCATTTTGACAACGACCACTCCGGCGGGACAACCGAGTTTATTACCGGAACAAAAGTCAAAACGCTGTATCTGAATTCAACAAAAACAGATACCCAAACCGGCGCTGACATCTATAAAGCCGTAAGACAAAATCACCAAAGATATAAAATTGCACAAAACAATAAAGAAATTTATCACGAAAAAGATTTTAAAATAACAACCTACAAAGCAAATATTACAGGCAAAGACGAGAGTAACGGAAATTCAATTATCACCCTTGTTTCATACAAAAATTTTGACATGTTGTTTATGGGCGATGCCGGAATTGAAGCTTTTAATCAGGTCAAAAATAACATTCCTCACGATGTTGAAGTTCTGAAAGTCGGACATCACGGAGGGCCGAATGTCGTTGATAATGATATGCTGGAACATCTGAAGAACCGGATTTCCCTCATCTCGACCGGTATAAACTATTTTGGGCATCCGAATAAAGGGACTCTGGATGTTTTAAGAAATACCGAAATTTTGAGAACAGATTTATTAAATTCCGTTAAAATTACATCCGACGGAAACAGCTACAAGACCTACAGTTACAGCCCCGATAAAAAGAAATATCAAGCTATATCTGCATTTCAGATAAAATAAAACTTTTGTAAACTCCTTATGTTAAGAATGTAAAGTTTGCATTATCTTTGACTTTGACAGGGCAAATTTTTCACTCAAAACTT
>JAFYDY010000062.1 GCA_017544545.1 bacterium | reverse complement strand
TATATAAATGTAAGGGGAATACAAAAAGTATTTCGGGAAAAATGAAAATTGAATCATAGGATATAACAAAAGTTTTTTATACTCTCTCTCTTAATATCCTCGTGTTTATTTAATGTTGCCATAATCTGGCAACTTTTTTTTGCGCTCCGAGCAGAGCCACAAGCGACAGCGAGAGCCCCTCAAGGAACGAAATTAAAGTTCAAAGCTCAGATCGATATGAAAAATGAACATTTTTTCATGCCCCTTCGTTTATCAAATGTAGACATAATCTATCCACTAATCTTAAATAAACCTACTCGCTTAAAACCCGCTGGCAACAGCGGTATTTTTATGATAAAATTGGCAGGTGAGTGAATTATTTAAGTTTGATAAAAAATACGGAGTTGTGATAGGGACAGACGAGGCCGGCAGAGGACCTGCAGCAGGCGGAGTTTATGCTGCGGCGGTATATTTTCCTGAAGTTACAAAAGGGTTGATGAAGGACCTTGAAAGGCTGAACGATTCCAAAAAACTTTCTTCAAACACAAGAGATATGCTTTATGACGTTATCCTGAACAATTCCGTAAATTCAATAATCAGTGTAGGGGTAGATGAAATTGAAAAATTTAACATCCTTAATTCATCACTGAAGGCAATGAAACTTGCCTGTGAGGATGTGATAAAAAAGGTACAGCCAAAAGATTTTATAACGCTTGTTGATGGGAACAAAAACATCAGAAACTATACATACCCCCAAAAATTTATTGTAAAAGGTGACGGGAAATCAGCATCAATTGCAGCAGCAAGTATTTTGGCAAAAGTAACCCGTGACAGATATATGAAAGAGATTGCTCTTGAATATCCACAATATCACTGGGAAAACAATGCCGGATATCTTACAAAAGAACATCTGAGCGCAATAGACACGTACGGTTTAACAAAATATCACAGACCGTCTTTTTTAAAAAAACATTTTGAAAAACAGCTATCCCTATTCTGATTATTCGTAAACTCTGCTGCCGACTCTCAATTTTGTAACGTAAATTGCTTCACAAGCCCCGCTGCCACGACTTGAGGAGTCTTCATCCGTACGGCTCATGCTCGTATTGTAATTATATTTCACTTTCCTTTTTGTTGAAACATACGTCATATCAACCAATTCGCCTTCTACCTGCACAGTATCCCAAAGTTTGATTGTTAGAAAACCTGCCATAATATTTCTGTTTGCGGGGATTATATGGGAATGGGAAATATGTGAGGCTGCATACGAAATGGGTACGGGAATATCGGAACGAAAACGCCAATTTAAACGTCTTGTTCCTGTAAGTTCAACTTTACCACTGTACACCCTTACATACTTTTCAAACAGGGCTTTATCTGACATTTCGCCCCACGAAGTGCCAAGATCATATAATGCGGCACTGTCAAAAAACTCACTTCTGAAAAGAAAATCACGATTATATGCTATAGCCATTCCTGACAATACATAATGAGCCTGAGGTATCATTGTTATCTGATTAGAATTTATTAAGGAAGTGTACACAAAAGTTTTTTGCAGTTTTTCTTCTTCACTATAATCGGTTTGTATCGGCTCAGATTTTACCGGAATAGGACTAAAATCTATAGAATTCGGAATTGCCACCCCAAACTTCAACCAGTAACCTATCGCACCACGAAAAATATACATAAGAATAAAAGCAATAATTATAAGGATTCTGACGACCTTATCCTCGTGAGCGAGCAAATCCTTATGCAATTTTGCTTCAATATTGGCAGTTCCCAGATAATTAAAATCAGTATCCATAAATCTATTCTACTCTCTATCTTCAAACTTGTCGATAAAGTAAATATTAATATTTGTTAATAAATGCCAAATAAAATTAAAGTTTAAACTACATCATGCCGATATAGATTATGTAACAAGTAATCTACGGAGTTAAATATATGCTGAAAAGAATCACAACACCTTCTAATAACAGATGCGAAAGTGTTGAGTTAATATTAAGAGGAGCTAAAAAGCGTCGTACTCTGGCGTATGCAAATGCGAACATGGTAAATTCAGACGCTGGGATAAAAGCGAACCTATCCGCAGTAAAGTAAAATACTCATCATAAGAAGAATAAGAGAGAACAAATATAGCCGGCAAGCGTGTGCAACCGGCATTTTTATTTGGAAGGGATTACCCCTCTAATTTGTCCAGAATAAATTTGCCTATTTTGCCTTCGCGGAAATCTCTCAGGATGTAAACAGATGTTCTTTCTCTGTCAGTGCTTCCGCCTGTTAAGAGCCAATTACGTTCAAGAGAAATGTTATCAATATTTAATTCTTTATCTTCAGGCAATTTATAAAACTCTCTGAGGGTTTTTGCCTGTTCATCGGTCAAAATGCCCAAAAGCTCTTGTGCCACAATCTCGTTAGAATAAGCGTTTTCGGATACTGAATTAACAAACGCTAGTTTTTTGGCACGTTCCTGATCCTCTTGCTTCATCGGGATAATGCCGGGGGTATCTAAAAGTTCAAGTTTCGGATTAATTCTTACCCACTGCTGCTGACGCGTTACACCTGCTTTTGCGCCGATTTTTGTTTTTGATGAACGTGTAAGTTTATTTATTATACTTGATTTTCCCACATTAGGAAGCCCGACAACCATAACCCTTGCCGGTCTGCGCAGCAATCCTTTTGTCATCAAAGCCTGAATACGAGGCTCTGACAATTCAACTGCTTTATTGACGATGTTATTTAAGTCTTTTGAATTTTTTGCGTCAGTAGGAATCACAGGATATCCCGTCATTTCAGCCAATTTATCAATAAACGGCTTTAACTCATTTTGATTTACCAAATCAGATTTATTGAGCAAAATTAAACGAGGCTTTTGACCTAAAAGCCCCGTAATATTGTCATAACAACTTGAGATTGGTAGTCTCGCATCAAGAACTTCAATCACGGCATCCACTAATGAAAGCTGTTCCTTCAGCTTTTTTTCAGCCTTGGCAATATGCCCCGGATACCAGTGAATATGAGTCTTATCTTTTTTCAATTTTTTCCTTAATACGAGTTGCCTTACCTGAACGTTCTCTCAAGTAGTATAATTTGGCACGTTTAACGTCACCACGTCTAAGAACGTTAATTTTATCAATTCTTGGTGAGTTGATTAAGAATACTCTTTCTACACCAACACCTTGGAATACTTTTCTAACGGTAATAGTTTTATTCAGACCTGAACCGTGCATCTTGATGATTGTACCTTCAAAAGCCTGGATTCTTTCTTTATTACCTTCAACGATTTTAACGAAAACCTTAACAGTATCACCTGCATTAAGTTCAGGTAATTCTTTGCCAAGATATTCCTTTTCTAATTCATCAATAATCGGGTTATTCATTTTGCTTTCCTTTATATTTCTAAAAACTACTTCTAATGTGTAATTCCTTAATCGGTGCTTTTTTACTTTTCCACACAAAGTACACCGACGCACGTCGTAGCAAAATCTTATTATAAATATGTTTTATTTGCAAGGGGTGGTTTAAGTTTTGTATCTTTTTAGTCCTGAAATTTTTTATGAAAACCTTTATCTGTTGAAATTGTTCGCCCGATAGCCTTTATTTTCGCTTCAATACAACCCCTGCATTGTGACGGATTCTCATTTATACAGATTTTACCGGGATAAATTTCATATTTCGCACGGTATTCGGTCGTTGTAACGTTGGGCATTACAACATTTGCACCGCTTTGGAGAGCAATAATTCTGCCGTTCGGATTTAGAGTTTCCATAGCCGTCGTTGCAGGAATATTTATATCTTTTAATAAAATTCTGACAAGCGCCATAACCTTCAGAGCAAGTATAAAACTACCGTTATCACTGTCTTTTAACGGTGTCTGGGGATGAGAAATAAACGGTCCTACTCCAATCATATCGGCACCGATTTCTTTAAAGAACAAAATATCATCAGCCAAAGATTCAACGGTTTGACCGGGAAGCCCAACAAGACAGCCCGTTCCCACTTCATACCCAAGAGTTTTCAAATCCTTCAGGCATCTTAAACGGTTATCAAAACTCATATTCGGATGCATTTTTTCGTACAGATTGCGATCAGTTGTTTCAATCCTGAGCAAAAACCTGTCGGCACCGACATCCTTATAAGCTTTGTAATCTTCATAAGATTTTTCGCCGATACCCAAAGTTATTGCCACGTCAAAATTTTTGATTTGCTCGATTATTTTGCACATAACATCACGTGAATAAAATTCGTCTTCGCCCGACTGCAAAACAAGCGTTTTATAGCCCATTTCTACGGCCTTTTGCGCATATAAAATCATATCCTCAGGCGAAATTCTGTACCTTTCAAGATTTTTATTTTCGCAGCGAAGCCCGCAATATTTACATGTCCTTTTGCAGATATTTGAAAATTCTATCAGACCTCTCAAGTGAACTTCATCGCCCACGTATTTTTTTCTGACTTCATCAGCAAGCGAGAAAAGCCAATCATTTTGACTCTCATCTTTTAAAATCTCAATTATTTTTTCCCGTGACAAATTTTCCATAATAAAATTTTATATTAAACAAAAATAATATAAAAATTCTATGCCTGAACTATCTCAAGTCTGCCGTCATACTTGACATCAAACGGCTGTGGAAGTTTCTTTATGTAATCACAAGCCATTTTGTTCTTGTCATAATCTAATGTTTTCAAAACAAAATCTGGATTTGAATTTACAGGGAAATAATTATCTCCGCCGGTTGCTATAAAGTCGTCCGTTGCAACGGTGTATTTTTTGTCAGGACTTGGATTTTTAACATCTATCGGATGAGAAACATTGTTTCTGTCCACATATTCAATACTCAGCAATTCCCCTCTAGTGTTAGCCTTGTATCTCATGCCGGAAACAAGCAATATGCCCGGTTTGTGAGCTTTGTGATTAAAGGATGTTTCAAGTCCGAATTTTATTGCATCCACAATTTGTTTTTCAGAAAGGCTCAAAAGCATCATCTTGTCTTCAAACGGAGAGATATCACCGAGCAGTCTTGAATCTACATCAGCGCCGGGAGTAAAACATCCTCTGATATTTGCGGTATTAAGAAGTGCAATATCGGCATCCATTTCAATTCTCATCGCATCGGCAATCAAATCACCGTGTGGGTTATCTTCAATCAGGATATTCTTCGGCATCGGAACGGCAGTATTTACATGCCCGACAATTTCCGGTTTACCGATAATTTTTTCAACAGAATCTTTAACCGGTAAAGGTCTGTTATACATTGCAGTCGAAATAATGTTATTTTGTGCTTTTACAACTACTCCTGCTTCATTAAAATCGACATTCAGAACACCGACATACTCGCCGTTTTTACCGGCCTGAGTGACGACAATCGGTTCACCTGTTTTTGAATAAAAAAGATTTACTCCGTCTTCTATACCTTTCATCAATTCGTGAGTGTGGCCGCCAAAAATTAAATCAATACCTTCTGTTTCATGTGCTATACGTTTATCATTAGCCTTTCCGCTGTGAGAAAGCAGGATAATTTTGTTTATTCCCTGCGCTTTTAAATTATCAATCTCTCTTTGTACGGATTTTATTGTATCATCAATGCTTTCAACACTGACATCGCTCAGTGAGTTATTCATTTTAACACGCTTGAACATATCGGACGGAGCAATACCCAAAATTCCGAATTTTTCACCGTTTCTTTCAACAACTATTGATTTTTGAAATCTGCCGTATAACGGAGATTCCGGTTTTACATCTACGTTAAGAGCTAACATTTTGCAGCCGCTGTTGTTTATCAATTCAGATAAATCTCCGGGTTCTGTCACATCCATTTCGTGATTTCCCAAAGCTGAAGCAACAAATCCGCTCCAGTTAAGGAATTGTGATGCAACCTTGTTATTGTTACGATTTGCCCCTATAAAAATGTCACCGGAAGAAACTTTAAACTTCTCAATTTTATCATCTGTAGTGTTCTGGAAAAAATTCCAGCGTTGTGTCGGCGAGGTAGCATCAAATTCCTGCGCCATAGTGTAGATTCGCTCCATCTTCGTCATTTTTCCGTGGACGTCGTTTATATAAAACCAGCTTGTGTGTGTAAGGTTTTTGTCAGCCGAAACCGGAGCCTGCCCCTGTTGAGCTGCCCCAAAATTTATATTATCAGAGACCTGCTGCTTTTTCGCATGATAATAATTGCTTAAAGGCTTTATAGGACTGATTGACGGTGTTATCATTATTTGCTACCTTTACCACACTACATTCACATTAAATCATGTGAATATATTTTTTTGCCCTTACATCGGATTTATATTAAGTAAAATTAAGTTGCCCCTGAAAAAATTTTGAAAATATCGGTCTGAAATTTTCTTTTTTATTGTATAATTGCAACATGAATAAAAAATTATATGTAATATCCGGCTGTTCAGGTGTCGGCAAAGGCACCATAATAAATGAGTTTATGAAACGCAACGGAAAAGATTTTGTTTTATCCGTTTCCTGCACGACCAGAAGTCCACGTCAGGGCGAGGTTGATGGGGTTAATTATTTTTTCATCTCAAAAGAAGAATTTGAGGAAAATATAGCTCAGGATAAATTTTTGGAACACGCACAATTTGCAGGAAATTATTACGGGACAAAAAAGAAATATCTTAAAGAAAAATTTGAACAAGGTTACAATATAATACTTGAAATTGAAACACAGGGCGCACTTCAGGTAAAAGAAAAAATGCCGGAGGCTGTTTTGATTTTTATTGCTCCGCCAAGCATAAAAGAGCTTGAAAACCGGCTCAGAGGGCGTCATACAGAAGATGAAGCGACTATCCAAAAACGTCTTGCTCAGGTGAAAGTTGAACTTGAACGTTCCCAAAAATATGACTACACCGTAATAAATGACAACGTGGAACGTGCAGTTGATGAAATTGAAAAAATTGCGGAAAAGGAAATTTCAAAATAAAAATGACTCTTGACAGCAAACACATTTTAATAGGTATAACCGGCGGAATTGCAGCATACAAAGTTTGCGAACTTATCAGAATGTTCAAAAAATCAGGAGCAGAAGTAAAAGTTATTGCAACTCCAAATGCTCTGAATTTCGTCACAAAATTAACCCTGCAAAACCTTTCACAAAACGAGGTTTATATTGATGAATTTGCGCCAAAAGAGTGGAAGCCTGAGCATATTTCACTTGCTGATGAATCGGATATTTTTGTGATTGCACCTGCAACGGCAAATACAATAGGCAAAATTGCAAACGGAATTGCCGATAATCTTTTGACCTCCGTTGCCTGCGCTTTTTCAAAAAAAATTATTCTTGCACCCGCGATGAACTCAAATATGTGGAATAACGAGGGAGTAAAAAATAATCTGAAAACTTTGCAGTCAAGAGGAATTGAAATTTTAGAGCCCGAAAGCGGTTTTTTGGCATGCGGCTATATGGGCAAAGGACGGCTTTGTTCATTAGATAAAATATATAACGCAACCGTTGAAGCCCTGAATTATTCTCAAAAACTAAAAGGCAAAAACGTTGTAATAACCTCCGGCGGAACAATAGAAGAAATCGATCCCGTCCGTTATATTTCAAATTATTCATCAGGCAAAATGGGGATTGCTCTTGCCAAAGCCGCACACGATATGGGTGCAAATGTTACCCTGATTACAACAAAAGAAACCGATACTCCCTTTGAAACGATAAAGGTGAAATCTGCCGTTGATATGCAAAATGCCGTAAATGACAAATTTGAGAATTCGGATATTGTTATTATGGCGGCAGCTGTTGCCGATTACAGAGCAAAAAACTCCTCAGACCAAAAAATCAAAAAGGTAGAAGGGGAAAATGATACTTTGACACTCGAACTTGTGAAAAATCCTGATATTTTGCAAGAAATTTCAAGTAAAAAAACTCACCAAATTGTTGTCGGGTTCTGCGCAGAATCAGAAAACTTAATTCAAAACGCTAAAGAAAAAATAGCCAAAAAAGGTTGTGATTATCTGATTGCAAACGATATTTCAAGAAAAGATGTCGGCTTTGGTGCCGATGATAACGAGGTCACCATCTTAGACAAAAACGGCAGAGAAACAAAACTGGAGAAGGCACCAAAATCCGTTATTGCAAGAAAAATTCTGGAGCATATCGCAAATGAATAAATATGAAATCGTAAAAAAAATAGCGCAGTTTGCACCTCCTGAATCAGCACAAGAGTGGGATTGTGTCGGATTTATTGCAGAAACCGACAAAACAGAAATTTCAAAAATTATGCTCTGCCTCACACCCACAAAAGATGTTATAAAGCAGGCACTGGACCAAAATTGCGATATGATAATTTCTCATCATCCGATGTTTGAAATAGATTGCCGCTGCGGGCTTGTTTCAGAATCCTACAGTCCGAAAATTGACATCTATAGCGCACATACAAATATGGATTTGGCTAAAGGCGGAACAACAGACACCCTGATTGACGTTTTAGGATTTAAAAGCAAACCGGCTGAAAACGACAATTTTGTGAGATATGCAGAACTTGAAACCCCTATGTCCATAGATGATTTTACAAATATTTTGCGCAAGGTTTCACCGAAACTGCGTTATGTTAATAACAAAGGCACAAAAACCGTTAAAAAAATCGGATTTTGCGCGGGCTCGGGCTCAGAATTTATCTCGCAGGCACAAGAAAACGGTGCAGATTGCTTTGTGACGGGGGATTTAAAATTCCACACCGCACTTGATTCAGAAATCGTTGTCTTTGATATCGGACATTTTGAATCAGAAATTCTTATTCTGCCGGTATTTAAAAAACTAATCGGTGACGGAGTTGAAGTCGTTTTTGCAGATGAACACAGTCCGTTTTTACAATAGGAGTTTTTATGAGTGACATAAAAGTAAATGAGATTTCAAATATTGACCTTTACACAATCCAAAAGGTTTTCACCTCAGACAAAATCTCCGACAGTCAAAAAGTTGCGTTTTTCAAACAGCATCACGGCGATATAACAGAAATTATCAAACAGACAATTTCTTCAAAAGAATTTGCCCATATGATGAAGGAACGCCCTTTAATTAAATTCAGACCGCTAAAAAATTCCTTCACCAAACGGGGAGATAAAATTTTGTTGGCAAAAGCGCTCGGGATAGACAGTTCGGAAATTGATTTTATGATAGATATGATGGTTTCCGATATGAAGGCAGAGAAAGATTTGGCAAAATATTCGCCCGAAAATATTGAAAAAGTCAAAACTTACGTTTTCCGCCACGGTAAAAAAGATCAGCTTGTTGCGTTTCTTGATTACAAACTCAATGACGTCAAAGATATTGTGAAATATTTG
>JAFYDY010000061.1 GCA_017544545.1 bacterium | reverse complement strand
TTTGTGATAAAATGGTTTTATGGAAAGAAATGAATTTATTAATGTAAAAAGAATTGTTATAAAATTGGGAACGAACGTTCTGCGTGATGATGAGGGCTATGTATCACTTCCGAGAGTTTATACTTTTATTGAAGATATTGCACACCTCGTTCATGACGGCAAAGAGGTCATTGTAATAACTTCAGGTGCCGTTGGTTTGGGTAAAAAGCGTTTGGGGCTTGAAGATACGCAAGGGACTGCGCTGAAGCAGGCATGTGCTGCTATCGGTCAAAGTAAGCTGATGTCAATTTATGAAAACGGTTTTGATGCCTATGGCTTGACTGCGGCTCAGATTCTTTTGACAGAAGATGATTTTTCCGTTCGTGAAAGATATTTGAGTCTTAGAACAACTTTTAATAAACTGCTGGAGCTTGGTACAATTCCTGTTATTAACCAAAACGACACCGTTTCAACTCTTGAAATTGCACCGAGATATTTTAAAGAGGATATGCAGGTTTGTTTTTCCGATAACGATAAATTGTCAGCACTTGTTGCAAGTGAATTAGATGCTGATTTGCTTATAATTCTTTCAGACATTGACGGCTTGTATGACAGCAATCCGAAACTTAATCCTGATGCGAAGCTCATAAAATCAGTTGAAGAAGTTAATGATGACATTTTGGCTCTTGCAGGCGGGGTATCTGAAGGCGGCAGAGGCGGTATGGCAACAAAACTTCAGGCTGCCCGTATGGTTACACGTTTTGGCGGAAAGGTTTTGATTGCAAACGGAAAAGTACCGTATGTAATCAAGAAAATTTTTGAAGGGGAGGATCTTGGCACAATGTTTTTCCCGACTGATGAAAATCTTTCCGATAAAAAACGCTGGATTGGATATGCAACAAATATCATAGGCAAAATAGTTGTTAATGACGGTGCAAAAAAAGCCCTGATTGAAGAACTTAAAAGCCTTTTGCCGATTGGAGTTGTTGAGGTTATAAATTCATTTAACAAGGGTGATGTAATTTCAATTTTGGATGAAAATCACAACGAGTTTGCCCGCGGAATAGTCAATTATGATTCCGATTCGTGTAAAAAACTTGTCGGCTCTCATTCGGATAATATCCTTGATATACTTGGATTTAAAAACTACGACGCAATTATAACCAGAGATAACATAACTGTTTTATAGGAAGAATTTTATGGAAAATAATTTTACGGAAATTGCAAAAGCCGCAAAGCAAGCATCTCTTGAAATAGCGGATTTGGCAGCGAAGATAAAAAATGAAGCTTTGAATAATATCGCAAATGCGTTTGAGGCCCACAAACAGGAAATTTTTGAGGCAAATAAAGTTGATTTGGAGCTGGCGCAAACTCTCGTTGATGAAGGTAAAATTACCAAATCAACATTTAATCGTCTTAAGCTCGATGAAAACAAAATGCGTGATATGATTCAGGGAGTTCGTGATATTGCCGCTTTGGAAAATCCTGTCGGCAAGACTCTTTTGGCAAGAGAATTAGATGAAGGTTTGACCTTATACAAAGTTTCTTGTCCTATCGGTGTTTTGGGGATAATCTTTGAAGCTCGCCCTGATGTAATTTCGCAAATTTCAGCGCTTGCTATAAAATCTTCAAATGCCGTAATCCTAAAAGGTGGCAAAGAATCTAAAAATACCAATACAAAGATTATGGAAATAATAAATTCTGCTCTTGAAAAAACGGGCGGATTTCCAAAAAATGTTGTTCAGCAGGTGTTTTCACACGATGATGTTGCTCAGATGCTAAAGTGCGATGAATATATAAACCTGATTATCCCTCGCGGTGGAAACAATCTTGTGAAATATATAAAAGAAAACACAAATATTCCTGTTTTGGGGCATGCAAGTGGAATCTGTCATATTTTTGTGGATGAATCTGCTGATATTGATGTCGCATCATCTGTTGTTGTTGATGCAAAAACCCAATACCCAAGCGCCTGTAACGCAGTTGAAACATTATTAATCCATAAAAATTTTCCAAAAGCAGACGAACTTTTGGCATCATTGCAGTTGTCTGAAATTAAACTCGTTTCAGATCCGGACAGATGGGATATGGAATACGGAGACAAAATTTTATCATACAAATTTGTCGAGTCGGTTGATGAAGCAATTGACCATATAAATTCATACGGCTCAGGACATACAGACAGTATAATTACGACAAATGCGCACAATGCTGAAAAATTTATGAATAAAGTTGATTCAGCTGGAGTTTATTTTAATGCTTCAACACGTTTTGCCGATGGCTTCCGCTACGGTTTTGGGGCCGAAGTCGGAATTTCCACAAACAAAACTCACGCAAGAGGCCCTGTGGGTTTAGAGGGTTTAACAATTTATAAATACAAACTTATTGGCAGTGGTCATATCGTGGATGATTATGTAAAAGGTAAAAAACATTTTCACCATAAAGATTTAATCTAGCCCCACTTGACAAATTCACTCTTTTGTGCTATATATGTAGTAGAAAATTGGAGTGTGTTAGGGAATGATGAACGGTTTATCTAAACAGGAACTGATTGACAGAAATTATAACCATATTTATGCACATGAAATGGCTCACAAAATGGCAGGTGGCAGTTTTGCCGGTAATATTTCCATAGAGCGTAATTCGGAAGGGATACCTGTTTCAGGTCATGTCCCGATAAAAATGCCTGTTTTGGATAAGACGAATCCTCAAAAAACTATTGATCATGCAAATGTTGTTATCCGTGCGGCATTAGCTCCGGGTGATCCTTCGGCGCAAGATTACAGAGTCGCAAATCAGGCTGAGCAGATAAAAATGCAGGCCATTGCCTTTAAGGCTTCTCATCAGGGTAAAAAGTTAGACTTGATGGCATAATTTCTATATTAAAATAATATAAAGGTTTTCCAATATCCTCTTGATTTGTACTATAATTGACTTAATGAGCAGTAAAGAGAGAAGAGGATATTATAATGATTGACAAAACAGCGATAATTCACCCCTCAGCACAAATCGCGCCTGATGCGATAATTGGACCTTACGTTGTAATTGGCGAGGGTGTAAAAATAGGAAGCGGCACAAGAGTTATTTCAAATGCCCATATTGAGTTTGCAGAAATCGGTAAAAATTGTACAATATCACCGTTTGCAACAATCGGTTCAGAACCTCAGGATTTGGGCTATAAAGGTGAACCGACAAAGGTTGTCATAGGTGATGAAACAATTATTAAAGAAAACGTAACCATCCACAGAGGTGCAGCTTGCGGAGATTTTACAACAAGAGTAGGCAGCAAATGTTTGTTAATGGTTGGTTCACACGTTGCTCACAATTGCGTGCTTGAAGATCAAGTTATATTAGCCAATTTGGTAACGCTTGGCGGTCATGTTCACGTAGGATTTGGTGCTTTTGTCGGCGGAATGAGTGTATTCCACCAAAATATCAGAATAGGTTCTATGTCTATTGTAAGCGGATTTTCTGCATCACGTCAGGATATCCTGCCGTATTCAAAAGGTGAAGGCAGACCTCCTGTACCGCGCGGAATTAACGTTATTGCTCTTAAACGCCGCGGAGTTCCTTTGGAAGTCAGAACAGCCGTTAATGAAGCTTTCAAATTGCTGATTTCAGAAGAATATAACACTTCACAGGCGATAGAAAAAATTAAAGCAGAGATTCCGACAAATGAGTATATTGAAACAATGATTGAATTTATTCAGTCTTCAAAAAGAGGAGTTCTGTTAAAATCTCACAAATCAGGTCATGAATCTTTGGAAAGTGAAGAATAAAAAGTTTAACAAAGCGGCCGGACAACAGTCCGGCCGCTCTTTTAATATCAATATTTTAATTTATTCCTCTGTATCGTCGCCAAACTGGGTAATCTCATAAATATATTCAAGCATCTGGGCAAAATATTTAAGATCGGAATTGCCGTTAATAACCAAATCAGCTTCTTTTCGGAAGGGTTTAACATATTTTTCTCCGGCGCTGGTTATGTAATTCCAGTGTTTTTGGGCATTTTCTTCACTCTGGTTTCTTTCTTCCACTGCTCTGTTCATAAAGCGGCTTTTTCTCAGTTTGTTTTCTGTTTCAACGTATATTTTTATATCAAAAATATCTTTTACATCTTCATACATTGTTGCAATACCTTCAACAACAATGATTTTTTGAGATTTAACATCAATTGCTTTTGGCATGGAAACACCGGTACCGTTAGGAAGATACATCGGAGCTTTTATATCAAGCCCGTCGGACAAATCTTCAAGGTCGGAACGCAAAATATCAAGTTGAAAACTTGTCGGAGCATCAACGTCATAACCGTTATCTCTCAGGTTATCAAAAGACCCGTATTGGTTGATAAGTGTGGAGATATCATTGAAATAATTGTCTGTACTTAAAATTGTTACAGGCATGGATAATTGTTCAATGACGTTTTTGATTTCATGGCAAATTGTGGATTTGCCTGATGCCGATTCGCCGGTAACGCCTACCAATAAGCGTTTAGACGGCTTGCTGATAATTCTTTTTGTAAATTTGTTTATAAAATCCGGATGTATATTGTTAATGATTGGGGTATCTTGTTTTTTATCAAATAAAAATATTTGTTTAAACTTTGTTTGCAGGTAAAAAGCCAATAATTCGCGCCCTGACTTAGAATTAAAATCCGGTTTATAGATTTTATCGTTAGAATTTAATTCTTTTCCAATAACGAGTTGCATATTCTTTTCCATTTCGTATGAAATATATAATACACAAGAAAAAAAAATTTTGCCACTATTCTTTGGTAAATTTTAACAAAATAAATTTTTGTAGTATAATAAAACGTATAAAAGGACAAGGAGAGGGGTAAATATGGAAACATTAACTGCAACCGAAGGTATAATTACAAAAATTATCGGACCGGTAATTGACGTTGAGTTCCCGTCAGGCGATTTGCCGAGCATCTATACGGCTTTGAATATTTTTAATAATGACGGAACAAAAGTGGTGGCAGAAGTTCAGCAGATGTTGGGTTCAAACAAAGTCAGAACAGTTGCAATGTCTTCAACTGACGGTTTGCAGCGCGGGATGAAGGTAATAAATACAAATGAACCGATAAAAATTCCGGTTGGTAAAGCAATTTTGGGCAGAATATTGAACGTTGTGGGCGATGCCGTTGATAATGGCGGTGAAATTGTTACGGATACGTATTTGCCGATTCACAGAGAATCCCCGAAACTTGTTGATCAAAATACTGATATAGAAATTCTTGAAACGGGTATTAAGGCAATTGACCTTTTACAACCTTATCAAAAAGGTGGTAAAATCGGTTTGTTCGGTGGTGCCGGAGTTGGTAAAACCGTACTTATTCAGGAATTGATACACAATATTGCAATGGCACACAACGGTGTTTCTGTTTTTGGCGGTGTCGGTGAAAGAACTCGTGAAGGTAACGACTTGTGGAACGAATTTAAACAAAGCGGAGTTCTTGATAAGGTAGGTCTTATTTACGGTCAGATGAACGAGCCGCCGGGAGCAAGAATGAGAGTCGGACTTTCTGCTCTAACCGCTGCAGAATATTTCAGAGATTATTCAAAACAGGATGTGTTGTTGTTTATTGATAATATTTTCAGATTTACTCAGGCAGGTTCCGAAGTTTCTGCACTGTTAGGTCGTGTGCCTTCAGCCGTAGGTTATCAGCCGACACTTGCAACAGAAATGGGTGAGCTGCAGGAAAGAATTACTTCAACAAAAGACGGTTCAATTACATCTGTTCAAGCAATTTATGTCCCTGCAGATGACCTTACTGACCCTGCTCCTGCAACAACATTTTCACATTTAGATGCATCAACTGTTTTATCAAGAAATATCGCCTCTTTAGGTATTTATCCGGCAGTTGATCCGCTGGAATCAAGTTCTCGAGCTTTAGATCCTTATATCATAGGAGAAGAACATTACG
>JAFYDY010000060.1 GCA_017544545.1 bacterium | reverse complement strand
TGATTCAAATATTCATAAGATGAAACACGGCTGGTACAATGTCGGAACAGGTTATATCGGATATAACGGTTCTCAAGTTGATTATAAAGGCGTTGATGCCTCAACAAACGGCGGCTTGTTAGGTGTAACAGAAACCTTCTACAAAGGTAACTTCTGGACTGCCTTAACTGCAACAGTTGGTGCATCCGGAGCAGAAGCTCATACAATGTACGGGAAAGACGATATTGCCGTACTTATGGCAGGCGTCGGTTCCAAAACAGGTTACAACTTTGAATTTGCAGATGGTAAATTCATCGTTCAGCCAAGAATGTTTGTTGCTTATTCTATGGTTAATACTTTTGATTATACAAATGCTGCAGGTGTTAGAATTGATTCTGATCCTATGCACACAATTCAGTTGAATCCTGCACTGAGATTTATCGGTAATACCAAAAACGGCTGGCAGCCGTACGCTTCTGTCGGTATGGTTTGGAACCTGCTTAATGAAACACAAACAACTGCTGATGGCGTAAAACTTCCTGAAATGCACACAAGACCATATGTTGAATACGGTCTTGGGGTCCAAAAACTTTGGAATGACAAATACTCCGCATACGGACAGGCAATGGTTCGTAACGGCGGCAGAACAGGTGTTGCTTTAACCTTAGGCTTCAGAATGGCACTTGGTGAAGACGGCAGACCTATTGAGAGAACTCAGGCTGAGCCCGATAATTCAACAATGACATCAAATCTTGGATATTTAAAATAGAAGAAAAATAAATTTTGAGTTACCCTCTTGCACTTTTTTATGTTTATGTGTATAATCATAGAGGTTGAGGGTTTACGGGAAGGTTCGTAATGACGGTTTTCCCCTCAAGAACAGAAAGAGAAATACTCCGTTAGATGAGTACAACAGATTTTAATTACAAGTTTATAAAAGAACACGCAGGTGCGGGAAGCTGGCGTAGAGGTTACGAATACCATACAAGTAATATGGTATTTGATAATTACCCTGAAAAAAACTTCTATATGGGTAAAGTCAAAGGCAACTTCCAGGACCATTACAATACTGATCTTATTTTTAAAAAGAATAAGGTTGAAGCACGTTGTAACTGTCCTTTGAAAGAAGAATGGTGCAAACACGCAGTTGCTGTTGCTCTTAAAGCCATAGATGAGCATGCTTATGAAGATTGGCTTGAGACAAAATTCGGTATGGAATTTGATTTTCCGGATGAAAATACTGAATTGACTGAAGAGCCTGACGGAAGCTATATTTTCCACTTCAACCCCAAAAGAAAAGCGAATTTCTTCTCTGTCTTGGTACGTTCAAGGGAGACAGGCAAGGTTGTTCGTCAGATAGAACCTATATTACTAGGGGCAGTAGAAGCTCAAAAGAAGGATAAGTCTTTTGTACTGAATAATTCTCAAAAAGTTGAATTGCTGATTTTCAAAGAACTACTTCAGGTTTCAAGACAAGATAAAAAAGCCGGCTGGTATGACGTTCCGATTGCAAAATTCGGCAATATGTTTTCTCTGTTGTCAAAAGCAGACGAAGTCTTGGATGAAAAGACCAAAAAACGTCTGAAATTTACGGACGAGGAATGGAAACTTGTTTTATACGTTAATACTTCCAATACGGCAGGAACTTTGATGTTGTCTTTGGAATGGCAAAGACCGGACAAAGATGACGTTTATCCGTTTGAAGAAGTCAGATATTTTTCAAGACATTTGAAATGGGGCAGATATAAAAACATCATTTTCCCGACGAATGTTGCGATACAAAGTATTCCACAAAACATTATAAAATCATCTTTTACTGATTTAAAGGATGCAGAAGGCGGCAAATTTATATATGAAGATTTGCCGAAGCTGCAGGAGGTTATGGATGTTGTTGTGGATGAAAAGATTTCAAAACTGATGCTTGAACAGCGTCCGCCTGTGAATGTTGTATCTCTCGGCATTGACTATGATCAGAGTTTAAAGGCTTCTTTGGATTTTGAATATGACGGCGTCAGGGTTCCTTATTCCAAAACTTCTGCTGATAAAGCACAGTATATTACTGTCAAAAAACCGGATGAAGATATAATTTATTGGGTTAAACGTAATATAAAACATGAAAATGAAGCGTACGCAATGCTTTTGGCGTGTAAATTTGTTCCGATGCAGACAAATAATCTGGCGTTGGAAAAAGAAAATGCTATAGATTTTTATAATTATTATCTGAAGCAGGCAGGAGAAGGATGGAAATTTGAGGAAAAAGACGATATGGGCTTTTTCAAACTTATGGAAAATCCTTTCAGATTATGTGCAAAAATTGACTTCTCGGAAGAGCAGTCCGACAGTTTTGATATAAGCATTTATGGACAGGCCGGCGATGAAGTTATCAATTTTGATGAGATATATGACACAATTCAAAGCGGCGAAAAGTATGCTCGTATCAGAAGTTTAGGTTTTGTTGAATATCCTGTTCAGAATATTTATGCAATGATGAGAGCGTTCAACTCGTTTGACGTTTATCGAAATCCTGATAACCGGTTTACAGTAAAAACCTATCGTGCAGGCTTAATTAACGAATTGAAAAACCTGGATGTTGATTTGATTTTGAGTGACAGATTCAAAGAATTTTGGGAACAAATGTCTACCTTCTCAACTTCGGGCGATTTGCAGTTGCCTAAGGGAATAAATGCGGAATTCCGTGAATATCAGCTAAAAGGTTTTGGCTGGTTATGGTTTATGTATAAATACGGGCTTAATGGTATTCTGGCTGATGATATGGGGTTAGGTAAAACTTTGCAGGCCCTGACGGTTCTTGAAAAAGCAAAAGAAATTGACGGACCGGCTCCAACACTGGTTATTGCGCCGACAACGGTTGTGTTTAACTGGGAGATGGAAATTCAAAAATTTGCTCCGTCACTTACCTGCCTTAAGCTTCAGGGTGGAGAAAGAAAACAGTTCTTTAAAAAGATTCCTGAATATGATGTTATTATTACAAGTTACGCCCTTGTCAGACGTGATATTGCAAAATTAAAAGATATCAATTTCAGATA
>JAFYDY010000009.1 GCA_017544545.1 bacterium | reverse complement strand
TGCTTAAACAGTCTACCTTGTGGGCATTTATGGATTCTTTCAGAATCTTCGGTTTCTTATGTTTTGCTCTGATACCGTTATTATTCTTGTTCAAAAAGAGTGTAAGCAGATAATAAAAAACCTCTCGTATATGAGAGGTTTTTTCAACTATATATTTGCAATTATTGTACTTCTTTGAAGATCAACGTTGTGTTGTGTCCGCCAAAACCGAATGAATTTGAAAGTGCTGCACGGACTTTCTTTTGTCTTGCTTTATGCGGTACATAATCTAAGTTTGCACAATGTTCATCCTGATGGTCAAGGTTAATTGTTGGAGGAACAATACCATCTGTAATAACTTTTGTACAAACGATAGCCTCAACAGCACCTGTTGCACCAAGCATATGGCCGTGCATACTCTTTGTTGAACTTACTAACAAGTTCGGATTCTTTTCTTTATCACCGAAAATTTGTTCAATAGCCTGTGATTCTGCCATATCTCCCAAACCTGTACTTGTTCCGTGTGGGTTGATATAATCAATATCCTCAGGCTTCATGCCGGCATCTGCAAGAGCAAATTCCATTGATTTTTTTGCACCTTTACCTTCTGGATCCGGAGCTACAATATCGTGAGCATCTGCAGTTTGACCGTAACCGACGATTTCGGCATATATTTTTGCACCGCGAGTTTTTGCGTGTTCATATTCTTCAAGAACCATAACAGCAGCACCTTCACCCATTATAAATCCATCTCTATCAACATCATAAGGTCTGGATGCTTTTTGCGGCTCATCATTTCTTTTTGATAATGCACGGCATGCCGTAAATGCACCAATACCCAAGGTGGTAATTGTTGCTTCGCAGCCTCCTGCTACCATTGCATCTGCATCACCATACTGAATAGAACGGAACGCATCTCCTATAGAATGAGTTCCGGTTGCACAAGCTGATACAACTACTTTGTTTACACCTTTATATCCGTGTTGGATAGAAATTCTGCCGGATGCCATATCTACGATTAACATAGGAACCGTAAAAGGAGAGCCTTTTGTCGGGCCTTTTTCCATCATAATCAGGTGATTTTTCTCAAAAGTATGAAATCCACCGGCCGCAGAACTAACCAAAACACCAATTCTGTATGGATCATATCCTGCTTCGTCTAATTTGGCATCTGCAATAGCTTCATTTGCTGCAACAACACCAAATTGAGTGAATCTGTCCATTCTTTTTGCTTCTTTGGGGTCTATATAATCTTCAGGGTTAAAATCTTTATCTTTAATTTCTGCAGCAATTTTTACTGCCTGTTTTTCGGTATCAATTCTTTCAATAAGGGAGACTCCGCTTTTCCCCTCAACCATACTGTTCCAAAAATCTTTCATCCCGATACCGCATGGGGTTACTACTCCTAAGCCGGTAATTACTACTCTTCTTTTGTTCATAAATATATCCTTATTAAATATTTAAACTTTGATAAAAATGCGGATATGAAAACGTATCTCACACCCGCATTTATAAATATAATAAATTCAATTAAAAAACTCAAATTAGTGAGATAATTACTTACCTAATTTGCTGTCAATGTATGATACAGCATCTTGAACTGTTTGAATTTTTTCTGCGTCTTCATCAGGGATTTCGCACTTGAATTCTTCTTCTAAAGCCATAACCAATTCAACTGTATCTAAAGAATCAGCACCCAAATCATCTGTAAAGCGAGCTTCAGGTGTAACTAATTTTTCATCTACGCTTAATTGATCTACTACAACTTTTTTTACTGTGTCTAATGTACTCATTTTTTCTTTTCCTCTTTAATTTTAAATTGTATTACTAATACTATTTCGGTTATATTATAACCCTATGAATATTTTTTTGCAAGAAATTTACAAATATTTGTAACGGTTGAGAATTATAACATCAAACCGCCTGCAACTTCAATAGCTTGCCCTGTTACATAGTCTGTATCAAGAGCCAAGAACTTAACAACTTTAGCAATATCTTCGGGTGTGCCAAATCTTTGCATAGGTATTGCTTTTGCGTATTCTTCAATATTACCGAGGTTAGCAGTCATTGCTGTTTGGATAAATCCGGGACATACTGCGTTTACTCTGATGTTTCTTGAACCGAATTCTTTTGCAAGAGTTTTTGTTAAGCCAATCAAACCTGCTTTTGAAGCAGAATAATTTGCCTGACCTGCGTTTCCGTGAACACCGACAATGGATGACATATTGATAATAGAACCCTGACGAGCTTTCATCATATACTTAATAACTGCGTGTGTTACATAATATGCTGATCCAAGGTTGATTTTTATAACTCTTTCCCATTGTTCAGCATCCATTCTCAAGAACAAACCGTCTTTTGTGATACCGGCATTGTTCAAAAGAATATCGATGTGACCGTGTTCTTCAATCATTTTGTCAACAGCTGCCTTAACCTGTTCGTCATTAGAAACGTCAAACTGGTAAAACCAAGCATTAACTCCAAGTGCTTTAATCTCATCAATAGCCGGCTGTGCTGTAGCAGCATCGCAAATATCATTGATAATGATATCGCAACCGTTCACGGCAAGTTCTTTTGCACAGCTAAAACCTATACCGCGGGAGCCGCCTGTAATTAAAGCAATTTTTCTTTCTGTCATATTACTTTCTCCTTATTTTCGGTGCAAATAATTGCACTATACCTTATACCTTTGTTAATTCCTCTTTTAAAGATGATACTACTTCTTCCAGAGAATTTTTGTCATAGATGTTGTATGTTGTGACATCAGGTTCAATTTTTCTGACCAAACCGGAAAGAACTTTCCCCGGCCCGATTTCAATAAATGTATCAACCCCGTCTTTTATCATATTTTGAATGGTTTTTGTCCACTGAACTGATGAATAAATCTGTCTTGGTATTTTATTTTTAAATTCAGCCCCCAATATAGTTGCGGAAGCATCAACGTTTGTAAATACCGGAACTTGTGCATTATTTATTTCCAGTTCAGAAACAAATTCTTTAAATTTTTCACCGGCCTGTTCCATATATTTTGAATGGAAAGCTCCGGAAACAGCTAGAGGTACAACTCTTCTTGCTCCGGCTGCTGATAAAAGCTCGCCTGCTTTTGAAACAGCTGCCTCATCGCCTGTTATTACAACCTGAACGGGTGAATTATAATTTGCAACATCAACATAACCGATAGAAGATGCTTCTTCCAAAGCTTTTTCAAGACTTCCTTCGGGTGCGTTTAATATTGCAGCCATAGCTCCGCCTTTTGTTTCGCTCATCAGGTTGGCTCTTTTTTGAATTGCCTTCAGGGTTGTTTCTAAATTCATAACTCCTGAGGCATACATAGCACAATATTCACCCAAACTGTGACCGGCTGTGCATGTCGGTGTAATATCAAATTCGGATTTTAAAGCTTCTAAAGCTGCTATTGATGTTGTTACAATTGCAGGCTGAGTGTTTATTGTCAATTTTAAATCGTCTTCCGGTCCGCAAAAACATATGTTTGAAATACTTTTTCCCAAAACCTTATCGGCAGTATCAAAAATTTCTTTTGCTGCGGGGTAACTATCATATAAATCTTTTCCCATTCCGACAGATTGTGAACCCTGTCCCGGAAACAAAAATGCTATTTTTTTTGTCATATTATATCCCTATAAACTAATCTTCCTAACAAATACCTTCTCTGAGGCGAACAACAGCAGCACCCCATGTCATACCGGCACCGAATCCGCAAAGTACGGCAGTTGATCCGAGTCTTATTTTACCCTGTTCAACTCCTTCTCCTAATGCAATCGGAATAGAAGCTGCCGAAGTATTTCCGTAATATTTTATATTAGAAATAACCTTTTCATCAGAATATTTCAATCTGGATTGTATTGCTTCTATAATTCTTTGGTTTGCCTGATGCGGAATTAAATAATCTACGTCTTCCGCTTTCATTCCTGCTGATGCAATGCATTCTTCAACATATTTAGGAACGGTTGTAACAGCAAATTTATAAACTTCTTTTCCGTTCATATGGATTTTGCCGTCACCAACATAATTGTTTGGTGTTACCAGTGGGCAATTTTGACCCGGCATATCGGTAAAAATAAGTTGTCCGATAGTACCGTTTGCACTCATATTCAGTGCAAGTATATCATCAACTCCGTCAAGAGCTTCAGTCACAACCATTGCCCCCGCTCCGTCGCCAAACAGAATTGATGTTCCTCTGTCATTCCAGTCTGTAATTTTTGAGTTGTTATCAGCTGCAAGAATCAGGATTGTTTTGTATATTCCGATTCCGATAAAACCTCTTGCAATCTGAAGAGCATAAATCAAACCGGTACACGCAGCAGTAATATCAAAAGCCGGAATATTACCCGGAATTCCCAATTTATCCTGAATAGTACATGCCATTGTAGGATATAGCTGCGGGGGAGCTGATGATGCAGAGATAACACAATCAATATCTTCCGGTTTAAATCCTGATTTTTTGAGAGCTTTTTTAGCTGCATCCAATCCCAAATCGATGGCAGTTTCATTTCCTGAAACAACTCTGCGTTCTTTTATGCCTGTTCTTGTATAAATCCATTCATCAGATGTATCATAAAGCTTTGTCAAATCGTCATTAGTGATTACCGTGCTCGGTACACAATATCCGATTCCTGCTATTCTTAATGGTTTTATACTGCTGGACATAATTATTTCCTATCTGTTTATCTTTTCTGCGATTTTTGAATTTATATCTTTGTTCAGAACTCTTACGGCAGCCCGTACGGCGTTTTTCATAGCGTAAGATGAACTTCTTCCGTGAGCGATAACCGAGATTCCTTTGACACCTAATAAAAGCATGCCGCCAAAGCCTTCCCAGTTAGTTCGTTTTAAAATTCTTCTTAAAACAGGTTTTGCCATCAAGCCGACAATACAACCGATTAAATCAGACTTAAATTCAGTTGAAATCATTTTTATCAACAGTGATGCAGTACCTTCGGTTACTTTTAATGCAATATTTCCGGCAAAACCGTCACAAACAACAACGTCAGCTTTGTTTATGCACAATTCTTTTCCTTCAATATTTCCGACAAAATTAATTCTGCCCTGTTCATGTAAATCTTTCAATAGAGGATATGCTTCTTTAACTAAAGCATTACCTTTACCTTCTTCTTCGCCGATACTCAAAATTCCGACTCTTGGGTTTTCAACTCCAACGATGTCTTCATCATAAACCAAACCCATTTCTGCAAATTGAGCAAGCATCTCAGCGGTACAATCACTGTTTGCACCACCATCAATCAGTACAACAGGTTTTCCCATAGTCGGAAGGGTAACTGCAATTGCAGGTCTTGTAACACCGTGGATTCTGCCTAAGCCAAACAAACTTGCAGCCATTGCCGCACCTGTTGAGCCGGCTGATACAACAGCTTCACATCTGCCTTCGGCTACAGCTTTGACAGCTGCAACAATGGAGGAATCCTGTTTTCTGCGAATAGATTGTCCGACGGCTTCTCCCATACCGATAACTTCGTTAGCGTGACTGATTGTATAATCAATAGTGTCTACATCAATTTTAATTCTTCTTTTATGACCTTTTGTTCCGCAATCAGAAAGAATGTAACCGGCAGATTTAATTCGGTCAATTTCTGCCTGAATTTCATCTTGTCTTCCGACAAGTTCCAGACCGACACCATATTCCTGTGCCGCCCACAATGCTCCTTCTACTATAGTTCTTGGTGCGTAATCTCCGCCCATTGCATCTATTGCGATTCTTGCCATACTCTCCCCTTTTGATAAGAATTATCAGAGTGAAGTGAAATTATTTCACTTCACTCTCATCTCTGTTATTCTTCTGTCTTTTTAGCTTTAGCCTTTGTTGTTTTTGCTGCACTTGCAGTCTTAGTAGACTTTGTAGTTTTTGTGGTTTTTGTGGTTTTTGCAGCTTTTTCAGTCTTTTCAACTTTTTCTGCTTCCGGAGTAGCTTTTGTAGCTGTTTCAGCTTTCTTTACAGTTTTTTTAGCCGGTTCAGCTGCCATTGCTGCTGCAGCTTTATCTGCTAATTTTACGGGCTGACCTTTGTAAGTTCCGCAAACTGTGCATACTGTATGTGCCAGAACTGTAGCGCCGCAATTAGGACATTTTGTTGTTGTCGGTTTGGTAGCTTTCCAATTAGCTCTTCTGCTTCCCTGAGCCGAATGTCCTGTTCTTTTCTTTGGTACTGCCATTTTTCTTTCCTTTTTATTTCATGTACTAACTGTCTTTTACAACGTGTGATGAATTAAAATTCAATCAACACTACTTTTTTGGGTTAATTTGGAGATTATTAAAGACTTCCAGTCTTGGATCAGTGATATCATTTTCTTCGGTTAGATATTCCTTCCCTTTACAATTAATACCACAAACTTTTTTATTTGGGAAACTTAATATTACGGATTGATACAATAAGTCATAAATATCTATTTCATTTTCTCCGTTCAAATCTGTAACAAATTGTCCGTCTTTGATTTCAAACTCTTGTCCCGATTCTGTGTAATCGCCTATTAGTGAACCTTTTGAGAACATCTCATCAAGTTCAAAATCAACATCATATTCAAATTTATCCAAACATAAATCGCATTCAAGTAAAACTTTTCCTTTAACATTTCCTGTAATTTGTACAAAATCCTCCAGAGATTTTGCACATAATTGTGCGTGTATCGGGGTAACACAATTCAGACCTTCAATTTTTTCATTGAAAGTAAAGTATAGTGTTTTATGTTCGCTATTTTCCAGTTCGTCCAGTGATAAAATGGTTTTCATTTTTATAAATATTGTTCTTCCTGAATTGCAACTGCAGCAATTTGATTGGAGGCGAAGCACACTTTCTTTAAAGGCCCTTCGGTTTCTTTTTCAATAACAACAGCCTGATTTGATTTCATATATTCCGACAATTCACGGTAAAGATCCATATATTCGTTTACATACAAAACCAACGGAGCAGTTGAGCCTTTTAAGAATACCAAAACAGCATAACGTATTTTAATATTTTGTGCGTTTGGATTAAATTGTTGTGCCATAAATTTCTCCTTTTGCTAAGTACAACTATTTTACTGAAAAAACTTTTTAAAAGCAAATTCTAAAGGAAATACATTAAACAGAGGATTGAAAAGAAGTCTTAATACTTTAAAATAAGATTGGGTGGCGAGTATACATGCCCTAATGGTGATCTTTTAAAAATCTTGGAGAGTAGCATGGACAGAATAATATCTGAAAACGTAGATTTATATAGTCCCGCAAACGATGAGATGTCTGATTCAATCACACAAAATTGGACAGAGCAGGCTCTTGAGTGCTACTCAATAAACTGTGACTGTAAGAAATGTTCTCTCAGTCAGGGAAATTATTCTTTTATTTGTCAAATGCCGAAGGTAATCGACATATTAATTCAGACTATAGGGGAGCCTGAAGAACAAAGAAAAACTGCGTAAATGTGTGTAACCCTGAAATTTATGTGAGCCATAGATAACCTCTATGGCTTTTCCGTTGGTTTACACTTTTGTTGTTAAAGACGGAGCAATAGAAATGAAGCTGCGAACCAAATCGGCATCCCACTGAACTCCGGCACCTTCTTTCAAGATTGCGCAGGCTTTTTCAATAGGCATACCTTTTCTGTAAGGTCTGTCGCTTACCAGAGCGTGATATGCATCGGCAACAGATACGATTCTTGCAGCAAGCGGAATTTCTTCCCCTTTCAAACCTTCAGGATAACCTTTTCCGTCGAGTCTTTCGTGGTGGTATTTAACAATAGGAATTAAATCCCTCAACGCTTCATTAGGCGCAAGAACTTTTTCAGCACCGATTGTCGGGTGTTGTTTCATAATTTGCCATTCTTCGTCGTCAAGTTTACCCGGCTTTTTCAAAACGCTTTCGGGAATACCGATTTTGCCGACGTCGTGAAGCATAGCACCAATTTTAATTCTTTCAACTTCAGCTTCAGGAAGATTTATTGCACGAGCCAGAGCCTCTGAGTATCTTGAAACAGATGTAGAGTGACCTTTTGTATACGGGTCTTTTGCATCAATAGCGCCTGCCAGTGATGTAACCATTTCAATCAAGTGATTGTGGTTAATTATTTCTTCCTGATTAAACTTATGAACAAGTTCTTCTTCAAAGTTTATACCAATTTGGGCATGACGTTTTGCAAGAACTCCCGCAAAGGATTCTAATGCCATATCATCCCAGAAATTAAAGTCTGAAGAACTTACGATT
The DNA here is from genome assembly GCA_017544545.1 of bacterium. Classification (GTDB taxonomy): domain Bacteria; phylum Cyanobacteriota; class Vampirovibrionia; order Gastranaerophilales; family Gastranaerophilaceae; genus Zag111. Next base: position 25,855 of record JAFYDY010000009.1, on the reverse strand, counting down.
GCGGACATGCCTTCTTTATAACCTTTTGCCTGAGATATAAACATTGCCTGTTCTGCCAATATTAATAATTTTTCTTGATCTATTGTGCATTCCGGATATGTTGAAACACCGACAGAAACCTTAATCGGTCCTACGTCGTCCACAAAACAGCATGACAGGCAATATGTGATATATTCTGCCAGATATTTTGCATCTTTGGTGTCTGTTTCCGGCATGATAACGGCGATTTCATCTCCGCCATAACGACCTGCCGAATCGTTTGCCCTTATATTTTGTTTAATTTTTTCCGCAATAGTCTTGATTACTTCATCACCTTTTGCGTGACCGAGTTCTCTGTTTATTTTGGAGATATTGTTTACATCAAACATAACAACGGACAAAGGTGTGTTGCTGTCTTTTGCTTTAGCCAGCTCTTTTGCCAAAACTTCCTGAAAACCTCTGTGGTTGTACAAAGATGTAAGGTTATCCGTATTTGCAAACTTGTTGGTCTGTTCCTGTAGTTGCAGGTTGTGGATGTACATTCCCATATAATTTGCAATAAACGTCGAGAGATTTGTATTTATGTTGGCTGCACTCTGTCCGATAATCATTATTCCGATACACTTATTAACAGATATCATCGGGACAATAACCGAGCTTGTTTTAACAAGATACGGTATATTCAGATAATTTATGTTATCTTTCGTTATGGTTTCTTTTGTGTTGAAACATTCTATAATCGGGTTATATTCATCTGACAGAAATACTTTTGAAGTATATGTATTACCGGTTTTGGAGAACAATTTCAGATTTATACATTTTGATTTTTCGTGGAACAAGCCAAATCCGGCAAAATTCCATTGTAATTTACCTATAAAGATGTTTGTCAATTTCCCGAATAAATCCACCATGTTCTTGTTATTGTTGAAGGCATCCGACAAATCTGTCATTATTTCAAAATAATTGACATTTCTTTTTATAGTGTTTGTTGTTGCGTTGTAGGTTTTATCAGCATACATCCTCGGCCTTGTTTTAGAAGTATTGAAATTGTTAATTGTTTCTACAATACTGTCAAGGCTTGTATCTTCCGTAATGGAAATAGGTTTTATCGTGTTTTCTAATTGTTGTTTTGTTTCTTTAAGTTTTGAAGTTTCTGTTGAGGCAGCGGCTTTTTTCGGAACAGAAATCATCTTGATTGCATCAGCAGGAATTTTTGCCTTGCTGATGGGATTTGAATTTAAGGATTTTTTGTCCTTAGATTTCGTTCTATTGGTACTTTTTTTGTCTAATTTGTCCAAAAGGTCTACCTACAACTTTTCTACTTTAAATCTTGTGATAAAAAATATTTGACGTTTTGTCTCATATTTTTTACATTATGATACAATTTTACCTCATTTGTACATTAATACAATACTGCAAACAGAGGGAATATCCCTGCATACACAAGAAACCGATATTCACACATCTACTACACTTATAGTATAAACTATATGCTGCGATTTTTCTAGTGTTTTGAATGTAAATTTGAACAAAAAGAGGAAAGGGTTAAAATTAAAACTCTCTCAAACTCTTGTTTTTACTCATTGTTAATATATGTAACAAATTGACCAAAAACTCTAAAGTTTCAGAAAAAACATTCCGATATAAAAAAAGTAATCAGAAAATTTCAAGGAGTGTGTAAGATGTCTGAAAAGAAAATTATGAGTGAAGAAGATTTGATGATTGATTATGCAGAAATGACAAGTTTTGACTTTGGTTCATTATCTGACGAAGAGATGGCAACATTGAATAAAATCACAAACAGTGAATATGCAAAGAAACCATATCCGTTCAAGTACGGAAACTTCAAATTTGTTGATTTGTTCCGTTCATGGATGACCGAATAGATTATTCAACATTAAAAAATACGGATAAAAAGCAAGGAGTATAAAAACAACGGTGTAATAGCTGTTGATTTGGAGAATATGTGATGGACAACATGGAACTATTTGAACAGGGCTGTTTCCTTCCCGAATGGGTAACGGATGACAGGGAAGAAACACCGGAAACGCAAGCATTTACAAGGCAGCATAAAGATTTGCCAACCCTGCTGAATGAACTTGATGAAATTAAAGAAAAAATTCAGGAAATTCAGGCAAGGCAGTGGATTCTTGCAAGAAAGATTTATTTTCATGACCACAATCTAGCTGAACAATAACGACTACCAGACTACACTACACATACATAATACAAATTTTCGCCATAGACAAAATAGTTTATGGCTTTTCGTTTGGCTTTTACGGCAGAAATTTTAAAAATTCGTGGGCTGTTTCTTCAGGAATCTGGGCGTACATAAGCGGCTCGCACAAAACAATCTTTGTTGCGCCGCGTTGAACAACATCAATGATATTATCAAGATCTATTTCTCCGGTAATAAAGACCGGAATATCAATATTTTCGTTTATCCAGTCAATATCGTCAGGACTGACACCTTTGTGAGCCTTTCTTTTGTTTGTATATAGGGGGCCGAAGGTTATGTAATCAGCACCTTCATTGTAGGCCTTGATGACTTCTTCGGTATTTGTTGTGGTTACACCGATTATAGAGTGTTCGCCCAAAATTGTTCTTGCATCGTGAACACTGACACAACCGGATTCCAGATGCACTCCGTCGGCTTCTGCAATTTGAGCAATGTCGCATCTGCTGTTTACAATGAATGTAGCACCGAATTCATCGCACAAAATCCTGATTTTCTTGGCAATCTCGGCAAGTACGGCATCCGGAAAAGTTGTTTCTTTCAGCTGAATAATGTCGGCACCTCCCTGAATAGCTGATGCAATAGCATCCAAAAAAAGTTCGTTCGATACAAATTTATCAGAATTTGTGACCAGACAAAGTTTTTTCTTTTCCAGTTTCAGCAGATTAAATTGTTCTTTAAATTTATCCCACATAACATGCAGATTATATTATAAACATATATCTCAGGCAACGATTGGGGCTTTTATGTGGTTGTGACTTGATGTTAAAATTTGTTTGTTATAGACTTAAGGTAGGATATTTTTAAGAGTGTAGGTCGGGTTTTTAGCCTGACAAATTAGATAAAAGAAGGAGAAAGTCAAAATGGCTGAAAGAAAATTAGTCGGAACAGACGAAATGTTCAGAAAAGCGCTTGCCGGCGGATATGCTATCGGTGCTTACAATGTTAACAACATGGAAATTTTACAAGGTATTGCAGAAGCTGCAGAAGAAACACAATCACCTATCATTTTACAGGTTTCTGCAGGTGCAAGAAAATATGCAAACCAAACATACCTTATCAAATTAGTTGAAGCTGCATTAGCTACAACAACAGTACCTATCGCATTACACTTGGATCACGGTGCAGATTTTGAAATTTGTAAGGCATGTATTGACGGCGGATTCTCATCAGTTATGATTGACGGTTCAAGATTCCCGTTTGAAGAAAACGTAAGAGTTACAAAACAGGTTGTTGAATATGCACACCAAAGAGGTGTTTCAGTTGAAGCTGAACTTGGTAAATTGGCAGGTGTTGAAGATGACGTTAATGTTTCTGACAAAGATGCTAAATACACCAACGTTAAAGAAGCTGTTGAATTCGTTAAACAAACAGGTTGTGATTCTTTGGCAATCGCTATCGGTACTTCACACGGGGCTTATAAATTCAAAGGCGAAGCAAAATTAGACTTTGAAAGACTTAAAGAAATCAAAGATGCATTGAGAGAAGCAGGTTTTGGAGATTATCCGATTGTATTACACGGTTCATCTTCAGTTCCGAAATATCTTGTTGATAAATGCAACAAATTTGGCGGCAACTTGCCGGATGCACAGGGTGTTCCTGAAGAAATGCTTAACTATGCTTCAAAACACGGTGTTGCAAAAATCAATATTGATACAGACTTAAGACTTGCAATGACATCAACAATCAGAGAGTTCTTTATTGAACATCCTGAAAAATTTGACCCGAGAGAATATATGGGACCGGGCAGAACTGCAGTTAAAGAATTAGTTATGCACAAAATGCGTGACGTTTTGGGTACTGCAGGACACGCTAAAGACTAATTCAGGTCAATTCAAAACTTTAAAAAACCACTCGGAAACGGGTGGTTTTTATTTTGTAATAATATCAAACCTTTGTTTATCAGGATTATACTGAAAGTAATTTCTTATAACGACATCAGATGGGGTAAACATTCTGAACCTTTCAATTACATCACGCCCGTACACGTAATTCAGTTGTGATACAGCGTTTTTTTGCTTGGGATCTTTTTTTGGAGCAGGGTTTGCATTATAGTTCATGGCGACAATTTCCATTATTGTGGCAGGATTTACTAAATCAACACCCATTTTCATATATGCTTTATAGAATCGGCTTTCCTTATTGCTGTCATTTATTTGGTTAAAATAGGTGCGTAATTTGTTTGTTAGAGTTGCAGCGCCGGTATCGTAGTTTAAACTTACGCCGAGCTTTGTTTTCGTGGTGTATGCGGCAATAATGGATTGGGGATCTTTGATATCACAGTGTTTACTTAATCTTTCAATAAACGCTTTATCATATTGTTCGGGATTTTTTGCAATATTTTCCGCAACGGAAGAGGTTATCTGCATTACACCTTTGCCGTTATCTTTAAATATTTTATCTGCTGTTTCTAAAAACTTGGATTCTTTTGAAATAATTGCGGCAACAAATATTGGGAAATAGTCCAAAAGTGTTGAATCAAGCAGGTTTTGTGCAGCTTTTCTGACTCGCGGGTCTTGGCTTTTGGTATATTCTAAAACCATTTTTTTCGGACTGTTCAAATCTGCGTATGTCATTATTTTGTCAATAATTTTATCTTTATTTTTAATGGCATGGCAGTATTTAATGTCATTCATCATTTTTGTAATAACTTTTCTGTTGTAGGCATAGAGTTCATTTGGAGTTCTTTTTTTGGGGTTTGGGTATTTGAGCTGAAGTTTACCTTCTGCCAGTTTTTCCAACTCAGTTGCATTCGCTTCTTTAAAAATGGTCATGTCCATTTTTTTCATAATATTATTGAACTCGGATTTAAACATGTTTGCCGTTACATCATCTTGGTTTTTGGCAATTTTATCCCTGATAATACCTAAATAGCTTTCTCTTGTTGAGCCAAGACTGCCGGATTCGTTTGCAATTAGCTGAATAAGACCGACTCCGTATTCCTTTTTAAATGATGTCAGAATATTATTTATATTTTTTGCCGGAATACTCTGTAAAATCTCTTTCAGTGAACTCTTTGTCCCGATACCGTCTATCGCATTATAAATAGCACTTATTGTACAGGAATCACTTACTTTTGTGAGAAAATTTCTGACGGAAATTTCGCTGACTTTCCCCTTTAAATTATTCTGTATTAAAAATTTATGAATTTCCGCAGACGACAAAACACTATCCTTGCCGGCCATTTTTGCAAAATCGCTATATAATTTGCTCATAGCCGTGCCGTTGATAATGTCTTTATTCATGGACGCACTGGTTTTGCTGTAAAAGTCAAAAAGCAGATTTAACTCTTTATTGTTTGCAATTTTTGATCTTTCTACCTGTGTACTTCTTAAAACAGAACCTGTTACCTGCGTGCCGTTGTTGGTTATATAGAATTTGTCCTGTGGCATATTCACATATACGGCATTTTTGGGCAAAACTTTAATATTTATGCTATGATTTTAATATAATTTAAAGGGATATATTTATGTTTGATAACTTAAGTGAAAAATTACAGGAAATAATATCAAAAACACGTTCAAAAGAACTGACACAGGACAATATGCAAGAAGCTCTGCGTGAAATCAGACGTGCATTATTGGAGGCTGATGTAAACCTGAGAGTTGTAAAGTCTTTCATATCTTCAATACAAGATAAGGCAGAAGGTGAAAATGTACTGCAGGGTGTCGATCCGTCCCAGCAGCTTGTCAAAATAGTAAATGACGAACTCATTGAAATTTTGGGTAAAGAGCTTCAGCCGCTTAATTTATCGGCTCATCCGAGTCTTATTATGATGCTTGGCTTACAGGGTTCAGGTAAAACTACATCTTCGGCAAAACTTGCGGTAAAACTTAAAAAAGAAGGCAAAAACCCCTTACTGGTTGCGTGTGACGTCTATCGTCCGGCGGCAATTACACAATTAAAAACTCTTGGACAGGAAATCGGCTGCGAAGTATTTTCAGTTGACGGTTCAGTTGATGTTCAAAGTATTGTCGGACAAGCTATTCAATATGCAAAAGATAACGGCTACAATGTTCTTATTCTGGATACGGCAGGCCGTTTACAGATTGATACAGAGATGATGTCGGAACTTTTGATTATCGACAGAGTTTATCAGCCGCAGGAAAAACTCCTTGTAATAGACGCTATGACAGGACAAGAAGCCGTTAATGTTGCGGAAAACTTTGATGCTCAAATCGGTTTAACCGGTCTTGTTTTAACTAAATTAGATGGGGATTCCCGTGGTGGTGCTGCGCTGTCAGTTGTTCATTGTACCGGGAAACCAATCAAACTAACGGGTACGGGTGAAAAACTAAACGCTCTTGAAGATTTTTACCCCGAGCGTATGGCAACAAGAATTTTGGGAATGGGCGACATTGTTTCTCTTGTTGAGCGTGCTCAGGAGGTTTTTGACGAAAAAGAAGCGTTAAAAATGCAGGAAAAAATGCAAAAAGCCGAATTTTCATACAATGACTTTCTAAATATGCAAAAACAGATGAAAATGTTTGGCTCTATGGATAATATCTTAGGCATGCTGCCCGGAATGAATATTAAAAAAGCAGACAGAGAAAAGATTTCGCACGCAGCGGATACGGAATTTAAGAAAATAGAAGTGTTTATACAGAGTATGACTCCCGAGGAACGTGAATTCCCCGAGCTCATGGATACAAGCCGTAAAAAGCGTATAGCGCAAGGCTGCGGGATGGATTTACACACCGTAAATCTATACGTAAAACAGTTTGAGCAAATGCGTCAAATGATGGGTGGAATGGGCAAAATGCAAAAGATGCTCGGTGGTTTTGGCAAAGGTAATAAACTCAACGAAAAGAAGATGATGGCAAAAGCCATGGGCATGATGAAAGGTGCAAAAGGAAAAGGGTTTAAGTTTTAGGGGTAAATATTTTCCACTTGAGGCTTGCCCTACACAAAATCCGCAAAAAAAAGGCGGTTGAAACCGCCTGTTTATCTAAACTATCTCTCTTCTCATACCAAAATTATTCTACTGCAGAGATGTACTCCACAAAGAATCATTAAACTTGCTTTGTTGAGGTTGGACGTCAGCTGATAATGTTACATTGCTCGGAGCAAATACGAATACATCTCCAACCTTCTTTTGATTACCGTTCAGGGCGTGTGATGCACCGCAAACAAAGTCAATTGTTCTTTGAGATTGTTCTTTGTCTAACAGGTGCAGATTCAGCATAACGATTTTTCTGTCTTTTATATGTTGAACGATTGTAGCAGCATCGTCAAATGAACGTGGTTCAATAGTAATAATATCGTTTCCGCCTCTGTTGAAACGGTCATGTCCTACAACTTTAGTTTCCGGTTTTTCTACAGGTGCGTATATTGGTTCGGGTTTTGTGACAGCATTTCCGTCTTCATAACCATAATCATAACCATCACCGTATTCGTCTTCTTCGTTGTTCAGTACATCAAAAGGACCTTCTCCTCCAATACCTTCTACTACGTAGTTTGCAAATTTTTTGAAACCGTCTATAATCGCTGCCACTGATTTATCCTCCGTAATTACTTAAATAATTTTCTACCTATCCTTAACATTGTCGCCCCTGCAGTTGCTGCCAACCTGTAATCTTGACTCATTCCCATCGATATTTCGTCCAACTTGCAGTTAAATTCTTTTTCCAGTTTATCCCTTGTTGCTGTTATTTCTTTGAATAACCTCAAAATCTCTTCGTCTTCTATCCCAAACGGTGCCATGTTCATAACACCCACAATATTGATATGTTCAAGTCGCTTAATTTGGTCAAAGTCTTTGAAAATCTCAGAAACGGAAAATCCGAATTTTTGTTCCTCGTTTGCATTATTGATTTGAAGAAGTACATTTTGAATTTTTCCTGTCTCTTTGCAATGTGTATCAATGCTTTGTGCGAGTTTCACCGAATCGACAGAATGTATGTAATCAAAAACTTTTATTGCCTGTTTCACTTTGTTTGTCTGTAAATGACCAATAAAGTGGAAAGTTGAGTTTTCTCTCACTTCCTCGGGAAGATGACTAATCTTTTCCGAAGCTTCAATTACTCTGGATTCGCCAAAGTCACGCAATCCTGCCTTGTATGCTGATACGATTGCCTCTTCGTCAAAATACTTTGTAACTGCAATTATTCTGGGTTTACAAGGTGCGATTTCTTCTTGTATCCGTAAAAGATTTCCCTTAATTGTTTCGTACATCAATAACCTCTACAAGAAAACTGCTCCATGACGAGCATAATTTAATTGTACCTTGCTTTTTTGTCATGTCCAAAATATTTTTTCCCTTAATTTTCTCAAAAAAACTAAAACGGCCAAAACCATGTCACAGTCATGGTTTCAGCCTAATTCCGAAACCCTTGCTATACTTAACAAAACTTAATATTGAAAAAGTGAAAATCCCGAAAACCCATGTCACATCGTAAAGGCATGGCATTTTTTAAATTTGTTATATTTTTCTCCTCCAAACAGATGAATTTTAAAAAAATTTTTGCAAAATCAAATAAAAACTATTTTATGATATAATCAAATCAGAAGGATTTACACGATATGAATGTACAAAACAATTTTGCAATAGCATTTTCCCTTACCATGCTTGCGGGTTTAACGACTGCAATAGGCGGTATGATTGCGTTTATCACAAAGAAAGACAATCTGAAGGTATTATCTTTGGGCTTGGGCTTTTCTGCCGGTGTAATGATATTTATTTCTCTGGTTGATATAATACCCGGTGCGGAAAATTTATTGAAGGTGAATTTTCCCGATTCGTACAGGTGGATGGTCTTTGGCGGATTTTTGGTAGGTTTGCTGTTATCAGTAGCGATTGACTATTTTTTGCCGGATCACGTTGATACGGAAGAACTTTTACATCCGGACGATCCGGAAGCGTATTCACATAGTCATTACAAACTGCAAAGAGCAGGTTTTATGACGGCTATTGCGATTTGTATTCACAATTTCCCAGAAGGTATGGCAACGTTTTTGACAACAACACAAAGTATTACTCTTGGGGTTTCGGTAGCTTTTGCTATTGCGATACACAATATTCCGGAAGGTATCGCAGTTGCTCTGCCGATTTATCATGCGACGGGCAAAAAACGTTATGCAATGTTATATGCAGCGTTATCAGGTATAACCGAACCAATAGGAGCATTGGTCGGGATGATGATTTTCGGGCTTTTTGTTCCGAATATATTGGTGGGTGTTTTGATGGCAGGTGTTGCCGGAATTATGACCTATATTTCATTTGATACACTGCTACCGCTTGCAAAAGAATACGGAAACTGGCACTTATCCATTGTCGGAATTATGTCAGGGATATTGTTCATTTGGCTAAGTTTGATATTGTTGGGTTAATAAGCGATTTTTCCTTAACAAAATTATAAAAACACTCGACAAACAGTTATGTTTGTTGTACGTTAAAGCCAAGAATAGAAATATAAATAGAAAAGGAGAAATATAAAATGCAAGTTATATTAAAGAAAGAAGTACAAAACCTTGGCGAAGTCGGTGACGTAGTTAACGTTAAAGACGGTTATGCAAGAAACTTTTTACTTGCTAACGGTTCTGCAGAAATTGCTACACCGGGCGCTTTGGCTAACAGAGAAAAGAATATGGCAAGAATTCAAGCAAAACAAGAAAAATTGCACCAAGAAGCTCTTGCAAAAGCTGAAGAAATCAAAAAATTCGGCAAATTGGAATTGTCAGCAAAAGCAGGTGAATCAGGCAAATTGTTCGGTACTATTACCACTAAGAAATTAACTGAAGAATTGTCAGCAAAAGCAGGTATCGAAGTTGATAAAAAATCAGTTTCATTGAATGCCCCGATTAACAAAGTCGGAGAATACACAATGCTTATCAAATTGACTTCAAAAGTTAAATGTGAATTGGCAGTATCAGTTACAGCTTCTGAAGTTGTTAAAGAATCTATCGTTGAAGAAGTTGAAGCAAAAGAAGCTGAAGAAGCAAAAGAAGAAGCTGCTGAATAAGCATCATAACAAAATATTTAAAATGACGGGCATAGCGTTTATGTGTCCGTCATTTTTTTATTAAGTCCGGTAAATTATTTGACTAAAAGCACAATAAATGCGAAACTGGATAAAGACGAAGAATAATGGAGATTTTATAGTTTGACGGTAAAACTGGCAATTACGGGTAAAAGCGGCAGTGGAAAAACAACACTAGTAAAAGCTTTTATGCACATATTTAAAGAGATGTTCCCCGAGAAAACTATTTTGCTTTTTGATAATGACCTGTCAAGTGAGCTCGGGCACAGTTTTGGGCTTGATATAAGAAACACTATCTACGGTATCAGAAGCGGTAAACACGAATATAAGACCGGAATACCGGAGGATATGTCCAAACAGGAATTTATAGAATGGGCTATGGAAGATATTTTGGTTTCTCTTGACGATAATGTTGATATAATTGTTTCGTGGTTTGTAGGTTCAAAGGATTGCCGCTGCCCAATTACAAAACTTATAAATGATGCTGTTTATAAGCTGATAAATCGCTATGACATAGTTATTTTTGACTGCGAATTTGATTTAAAATACTTAAATCAACTTGTTGATATTGATATTGATTCAACAATAATTGTGGGAAAACCCTCGGAAGAATCTGCACATTTGGCAAAACGTATTGAAGAATTCAGTGCAAAATATGCGGCAGGAAACCAGTTGGGTGTTGTTATTAACAAAGTAGATAATGATAATTTATCTTCAGTTTACGACCTTTTGAAAAAATACGATATAGATGTTTTGGGCGTTGTTCCTTATGACAAAGAATTAAAAAACGACCCGATTTCAAGAGAATCAAAGGTTGTACAGGATGCAATAAGACAGTTTTATTTCAGATTAAATCTTCCTCAGGCAAAATAATTACCAGCCGTACATAAAGGGGTCATAGAATCTGTTATATGGATGATATCTGTTCATATAATAATTTTGTCTGTTCATCATATCCATCATCTGCTGTTCATAAATCATCTGCTGACGGAGTTCATTTTCACGCTGCTGCTGTTCTAAAATTGCCTGTTGCAAAAGGTATTGCTGCTCCTGATGATATTGATTTTGCTTGCTTTGTATGAAGTTATTAAATTCTTGTGTCAGCAAATTAAAAGCGCTGTATAGCTGCTGATCTTTGTATTGAGTAAGGTATTCATTAGCCTTTTTAAAATATTCATCCTGTTTTGCTGCAATTTCCTGCAGAGTCATATTTGGAGGAAGTTGTTTTTCAAAATCAATCCATTTGGGGACCCTTAAAGATTTGTTTATTTTTGCAGCCGAATCTTCAAGCTTTTTTTGTTCCAAATCTGCAATAAGACGATTTACGGCTCTTATATCTTTTTCCTCCAGTGCAAGTTCTCTGGCATGATAGCAGTACGAAAGTCTTGCGCTGTCATTTGTTTCCATAGCCTGAACTCTCATAAGATTTGTAAAACTGAATTCTATCTGCAACAATTCTTTGGCGTACTTATTTGCGTTTTTCATATCTTTCAGGCGCATATAGCTGTCATAGATAATCTCTTTTGCCTCGTAAGTCTGATCCTTCAACTTGTTGCAGTAGCTTATTGCCTGAAGATAGTCTGCAGAATTGTAGTAACATCTGGCGATTGCAATAAGAATTTTATCGTCTCCTTCGGCTTCAAACATTTTATAGTAGGTTAAAGCCCTGTTATATTGCTTTGTTTCATAATATAATTGCGCAAACGCAATATTCATAACTCTTTGGGAAAATATTCTTCCGTTTGGATCAAGACTTTTGATTTTGTTTAATATTCTCAAAGCTTCAGGGTAATCTTCATTTTCGTAGCAAAGATGATAATATTGCAAATACGCCGGATAAAAATTCGGATATTCGCTGAAAACCTTGTTCCAATCTTCTTTAGCTATCAGTTTTTGGATTTTTTTCACATATTTGTAGTTTTCTTTTTCCTCGCTTGTCAAAGATTTGAGGAAAGTGCTTTCATCCGAATGTGTCAGATAAATAAATTCAGCGTTTATTTCATCTGCATTAAGATTATAAAACTGCAAATATTCTCCGTACGGAATTTTTGAAGAAAACGGTTTTTGATTAGAGGACACATTTTTAGTATTTTGACTTGTATAAACATAGCCCTGTCCGGCAAAAACAGAAGTTTGACAAATAACGGAAATAATAATACAAATCAAAATCTTTTTCATAACAACATTTTACAGGAAAACAAAAACATGTTTATATTCTGTTTCATAATGTAAAGCTAAAATTACATGCCTGAATTCACTATTAATAACTTTGTGATTTGCCCCTTTTGTTGTATAATTTATTCAATAAGAGAAAGAGGAAGTTATGTATTATCAAGGATTAATAAACAAATACAGAGAGTTTTTACCCGTAACGGATGCAACACCTGTTGTAACCCTTAATGAAGGTAATACTCCGCTTATAAAGGCAGATAATTTGGCAAAAAAGATAGGTATTGATGCAGAAATCTATCTGAAATTTGAGGGTTGTAACCCGACCGGAAGTTTCAAAGACCGTGGAATGACTATGGCTGTTTCAAAAGCAAAAGAAGCCGGTTCAGGAGCAATTATATGTGCATCAACCGGAAACACTTCTGCTTCTGCTGCCGCATACGGCGCAAAAGCCGGCATGAAAACTTATGTTCTTATTCCTGACGGATATATAGCTTTGGGAAAATTGTCGCAGGCAATGATGTATGGCGCTGAAATTGTGGCGATACAGGGAAATTTTGACAGAGCATTAGAGGTTGTTCGTGAGATTTCGGAAAAATACCCGATAACACTCGTAAATTCCGTAAATCCATATAGAATTGAAGGTCAAAAAACCGGAGCATTCGAAATATGCGAAGCCTTGGGCGGAGCGCCGGACTATCATTTCATTCCGGTTGGTAATGCAGGAAATATAACAGCATACTGGAAAGGGTACAATCATTGGTATCAGGCCGGTAAAATTACTACAAGACCTAAAATGATGGGTTTTGAAGCAGAGGGTGCCGCAGCAATTGTAAAAGGTGAAAGAATAATGAATCCTGAAACAATAGCAACAGCGATTCGTATCGGTAATCCTGCAAGCTGGAAATTTGCCGAGGCTGCAAGAGATGAAAGCGGTGGTATGATAAACTTTGTTACTGATGATGAAATCGTCGCTGCTTATAAGCTGATAGCATCTTCAGAAGGTGTTTTAGCTGAGCCTGCGTCTGCTGCTTCTGTTGCAGGACTTATAAAAGTAAAAAATCAGGTTAAAGAGGGGTCAAAAATCGTTTGTATTCTGACAGGAAACGGTCTGAAAGATCCTGATAATGCTATTAAATATTCAAATGCAGATGTCAAGAAAACATCATCTGATATAAACGATATTTTGCGGGTTATGAATATATAAAAGGAGTCTTATGTATAAGAATTTAAGCTTAATTTTGGTTTTGAGTTTATTATTAACAGCTTGCGGAAAACCTGAAAAAGATCCGGATTGTTTAATTGAAACAAAAGAATTATGTATAACAAAAATATCAAAATCCTATAATATTGGCGGAAATTATTGGGAAGGCGCAAAAGAACTTTGCGGCGGGGCTCAAAATTTGCCCAAAGCGACTGATTTAACCAAAATTGCCGCTTTGGTGTATGAAGGCGAACCTCGTTTTCCGGCTGATGAACTAAAAACCGGTTTAAAACCGACAGAATCTTTTAAGTATTTCGATTTGAATAAAACAGGAAGTTTTATGATTTTTTCCGAAGAAACAGAACAAGCAAAAAAATATGTATATATAAGAAACTTCTATAAGAGTCAAACGGACTGGAAGTCTATTGACAGTACGGCAGGAAGTGATGTCGTAACGGTTTGTATTAAACACTAATAAAAGAACAAATAAAAAAAGCTCCCGATTGGGAGCTTTTTTATTATGTTGATAATGAGATTATTCTTCATCGTCAAGATTGAAATCAGGAGCACCGAACATGCCTTCAATTTCTTCCAAAATTGCAGACGGTTTTCTTGCTTGATTTCTTTGTGCAACAGCGCGTTTTCTTTCTTCTCTGTCGCGTTCTTCATCAGCATTGATAAGATGATGGAAACCTGTACCTGCCGGTATCAGACGACCAATAATAACGTTTTCTTTCAAACCTCTCAACAAGTCTTTTTTACCCTCAACAGCAGCTTCTGTAAGGATTCTTGTTGTTTCCTGGAATGATGCTGCTGAAATAAAGCTTTCAGTGTTCAATGAAGCTTTTGTAATACCTAACAACATGTATTCACAAGTTGCAGGTGCTTTTCCTGCTTCTTCTGCAGCTTTATTTTCTTTTTCAAATGTCTGAACTTCAATCAGTTCGCCAGGTAACAAATTAGTATCACCTGCATCAACTACACGAACTTTCTTAGTCATTTGACGAACGATAATTTCAATGTGTTTATCAGCAATTTCAACACCTTGTGAACGATATACACGTTGTACTTCATCAACCAGGTATTGTTGTGCTGCTTCAGGTCCGCATAATCTCATAACATCGTGCGGGTTCAAAGGTCCGGAAGTAAGGGCCTCACCTTTTGTAATCTTCTGTCCGTTTGAAACGATGATGTTAGAATCGATGGCATATTTGATTTCTGTGGAAGCACCGTCAGCATCTTCCAGGAATAATCTCGGTAAGCCGTCGTCATCGATTTCTATTTTTGCAGTACCGTCATATTCTGCTAAAATTGCACAATCTTTTGGTTTTCTTCCTTCCAAAAGTTCTTCAACTTTAGGCAAACCTTGAACGATATCGCCTGTTTTTTCTCTTTCAAATACTAATGTTGCCAACAAGTCACCTCTTAATACTAAAGAGCCTGAATCAATCAACAGCATTGTACCTGGGCTAATCAAATACGGACGACCGTTTCTGATTGTTATACCGGTTTTGCTTGTTTCTGTAACAATACCCGAAACAGGAGCTTTTTCTCCACTTTCGGTAATAACACTGTCGGCTTTAACAAATGAACCTTTCTTAACTGTTGCCTTACCTTTGATTTTTACATCAGTTGAAGAATTGTCAGAGATTAACAACAATCTTCTTGTTTCAGCTTCGGTATTTTTAATTGAAGCAACAGCATCATGCATTGCAAGAACTTGTGTTTTTGCAACAGCTGTTTTCGGTTCAATTATCTGACCGTTTTTAACAAGCAATTCAGTTTGTAATGATGAATGAGCAGAACCTTCTGTTTCACGACGAACAATGAGGTTTTCCAATACAACGATTCTCAATTCGCCTTTGGAGTCAAGTTCAACCATACCTTTAAGGTGTGACAGGTAACCCTGCATTTGAAGAACAAGACTTGTTCTTGTCAAAGTTGCGCCTTCAACATTTCTTACTCTTGCACCATCTTTATATTGAAGTTGTGTTACAGGAACGATATTGATCAAATCATCAGATGAGGTGAAGTCAATAGAAACTTCTTTTTCATTAACTTCCAATACCTGAACAGGTCTTACAAGGATTTGTACAGGTTGGTTTGTAATTGATTCATCATCTAAAGCAAGTGATGAGTCTAATTCCTCGTCTAATTCATCTAATGCTGCCAAATCATCCACTGAAGAATCCATAATGGTAACGATTGAAGTTGCTTTGGCTTTAATTCCGTCAGCAATTACCGTACCTTTTTTGATTACTTCGCCTTCATCAACTTTCAATTCAGAAATGCTTGATAAGGTGTGAACTTGTCCCGGACGAATTGTAACTTCGTGAATTACATCGTTGTATTCCTTAAATTCAACAATACCGTCAATGTGGCAGTATACGTCTTTTACAACTTCAGTTCCGGCAGTAACGGCTGTTCCGTTTTCTACCATTTTCAAAGTTGCATCTTTGTTGATTTGGTGAATTTCTTCAGGAATAAATACAACGCTGCCCGGTTTTGTGATGATTTGGTTATCATCAACTTCAACGTCAACGTATCTGATTTCACCTGATGATGAAACAGCGCAATCGTCACTTATAAGTTCGGCGATAATCATACCGTTTTCAACTGTTGTATCAACAGGAGCTTTAACGATATATTTTTCACCGGTTTTATCAACTGTCCAAAGCTGTTCTTTTTTAGTTTGTTCAAAAGATGCGTTCTTTGGCTGCATAGAAGCGATTACGATAGTTAATTCTTTACCGGAAACAATCTTTTTAATCTTTTTGCCGTCAAATTTAGCATCTTCAACAACTAAATCGTCACCGATTCTTACTTCACCGCCGTGTTCGGATTTTGTTTCAGCTTCAGCTAATTTTTCGCCTTCAGAAACCTTCTGACCGTCTTTTACAAGAACTTCAGAACCGCCTGGCAGAGTATAAACATCACCGCCAAGAACCCAAATAATACCTTGTTTGTTTGATGTTCTTGAAACGTTACCCTGTCTGTCTTTCTTTTCGTCAGCTTTAAAATCTTCAAATACGATTTCACCTGAAATATCGGTTGTGATATCTTTTGTAGCTTTTTCTGTAAGACGTGAACTATCACTTTGAGATGACGGAGCATGTTCTGCTATCTTGAAGCCTTTTGAAACTTTCATACCGTCGGTTACAAACAATGTTGCACCGGCAGGTATGTGATATTTTGTTGTTCTTTTTTCGCCTTTAATTTCGATATCAGCTTCATACATAGAAACATTAACAACATCACCGTGACGAGTTCTTAATTCTCTTGCTTTAATCTTAGAAATAACGGTACCGGCTTCACGAGCTATAATTTCTTTCTTAGCTTCTTTAACGCCGACAGCACCACCTGTGTGGAAGGTTCTCATTGTCAGCTGTGTACCGGGTTCACCGATTGATTGAGCTGCAATAATACCGATAGCTTCACCGATATCAACAAGTTTTTGAGTGGTCATTGCCCAACCGTAACATTTTTGGCATACACCGTATTCCAAACCGCAAGTTAAACCTGAACGAACTTTCAATTCCTTCAAATCAAGTTTTGAAACTTCTTTGATATCATCTCTGTCCATTGTTTTACCGTTCGGAACAACAACTTTACCGTCAGCATCAACGATATCCTGAGCAACTGTTCTGCCCAGTAATCTGTCAATCAACGGAACAATAATTGTATCACCGTCGGTAATCGGTTTCATATTGATATATTTATCAGTATGACAATCGTCAGCTCTGATTATTACGTCTTGTGCAACGTCAACCAAACGTCTGGTTAAGTATCCTGAGTCAGCTGTTTTCAACGCTGTATCTACAAGACCTTTACGTGCACCGTATGATGAAATAATGTATTCAGTAACAGACAAGCCTTCTTTAAAGTTTGATTTAATCGGCAAGTCGATGATTTGACCTTGTGCATCAGCCATCAAACCTCTCATACCGACCAGCTGTGATACCTGTGATAAGTTACCACGGGCTCCGGAGAAAGCCATCATATATACCGGATTCAATTTATCAAAGTTTTCTACAACCTGTTCTGTCAATTTTGCTGTTGTTTCAGACCAGGTGTCAATAACCTTGGTGTATCTTTCTACTTCAGTAATTTCACCTTTTAGGTATCTGTTTGTAGATTTTTCAATTTCTTCTTCTGCTGATTTCAACAATTCTTTTTTGGATTCCGGAACAGAAAGGTCAGCAATTGAAATTGTGGTACCTGACTTGGTTGCATATTTGTAACCCAAGTTTTTAAGAGCATTAGCCAATGCTGCAGCTTTAGCACCGCCGTATTCCAAATACATTTGACCTAAAAGTTTTTTCAAGGAACCTTTATCCATCTGTTTGTTGATGAAATCAGGAGTTTTTTTAGTATTTGTATATGTTCTTTCCATTCTAATTTTCCTTTATTTTGTGTGAGACATACAGCCTCACCCTACAATTATACTAACGCTTTTCTTACTTCTTCGTTGAAGATAATTCTGCCAACGGTTGTTTCCAATTTTTGGTTTTCTTCATCTCTGACAACGATTTTATCGTGAAGTTTAATAACTCCTACTTCGTATGCAGCGATTGCATCAGCGAAGTTGTAGAAATAACCCTTCGGCTCTTGGTTTTGGTTTTCTGATGTAAGGTAATACATACCCAAAACCATATCTTGAGATGGAGTAACAATTGGTTTACCGTTAGCCGGTGCTAACAAGTTGTTAGTTGCAAGCATCAGCATTCTTGCTTCAGCCTGAGCTTCAATTGAAAGCGGAACGTGAACAGCCATTTGGTCACCGTCGAAGTCAGCGTTGAACGCTGTACATGCTAACGGGTGAAGCTGAATTGCACGACCTTCAACAAGTTTTGGTTCAAAAGCCTGAATACCTAATCTGTGAAGCGTAGGAGCACGGTTCAATAATACCGGATGTCCGTCAATTACTTCTTCCAAGATATCCCAAACGATGTGTTCGGATCTTTCAATTTTCTTCTTGGCAGATTTTATGTTTTGAACATATCCTCTTTCAATAAGTTTATTAACAACGAACGGCTTGAACAATTCAATTGCCATTTCTTTCGGCAAACCGCATTGGTTCAGTTGAAGTGTAGGACCAACAACGATTACTGAACGGCCGGAGTAGTCAACACGTTTACCTAACAGGTTTTGACGGAAACGACCTTGTTTACCTTCAATAATGTTAGATAAAGATTTCAATGCTCTGTTATTCGGGCCGACAACGGTTCTTCCGCGACGTCCGTTATCAATCAAAGCATCAACAGCTTCCTGTAACATTCTCTTTTCGTTTCTGACGATAATTTCAGGAGCACCCATATCAAGCAGTCTTGCTAAACGGTTGTTTCTGTTAATTACACGTCTGTACAAATCGTTCAGGTCAGATGTTGCAAAACGTCCGCCGTCAAGTTGTACCATCGGTCTCAAATCCGGAGGAGTAACAGGAAGTACATCCATAATCATCCAGGTCGGATTTGTTTCTGAAGAAATCAAAGAATCCAATAATCTTAATCTCTTGATTAATTTAGCTTTCTTTTGAACTGCTGTAGTTCCGTCAGCCAATTCGGTTCTGATTTCTTCAGCTAAAGCCTTAATATCAATTTCTGATAATAATTCTTTAATAGCTTCTGCACCGATACCGACTTTCAATGTGGTTTCTTCGTTTTCAGCTTTATAATCTTCATATTCTTCTTCTGTTAAAAGTTGAAGTTTTT
The DNA here is from genome assembly GCA_017544545.1 of bacterium. Taxonomy (GTDB): domain Bacteria; phylum Cyanobacteriota; class Vampirovibrionia; order Gastranaerophilales; family Gastranaerophilaceae; genus Zag111. The sequence continues at coordinate 6,577 of JAFYDY010000009.1, read as the reverse complement.
TGAATTCGCTGTCACCGCCGTCCAATACAACATAACTGTTGAAATAGATAACCTGTTCCAAATCTTTTAAGGTCATATCCAAAAGTAAACCAAGATATGATGGAATACCTTTCAAAAACCAAATATGTGAAACAGGAGCGGCAAGCTTAATGTGGCCCATTCTGTGACGTCTTACTTTTGAATCTGTAACTTCAACGCCGCAACGTTCACAGATGATACCTTTGTGTCTTACACGTTTATATTTACCGCAATAGCATTCCCAGTCCTTTGTAGGCCCGAAAATTCTTTCGCAGAATAAACCGTCTCTTTCCGGTTTTAATGTACGATAGTTGATTGTTTCCGGTTTTGTAACTTCGCCGTGCGACCATTGAAGTATTCTTTCCGGAGAGGCAATACTTATTCGTATATAATCAAAATAATCAATACTTGTTGACATTTGTCATTTTCTCCTTTTCTTACTGGCGGGTGTTACCCCGCCTAGAAATTTACTATAAATCGCCAAAAGTGGTCGGTGTTTCAAAGAAATTGATATTCAATAACTCTGAATCAACGTCTGACAGTGTACGTTTAGGAGCGGCTTTTCTCAAATCGTCCATATCCGTCATCAAGTCAACTTCCTGACCGTCTTTCTTTGCTACTGTTATGTCTAAACCAATACTTTGTAATTCTCTTACAAGTACCTTGAATGATTCAGGAATACCAGGTCTTGGGATATTGTCGCCTTTTACGATAGCTTCATATGCTCTGTTACGTCCGTTAACATCATCTGATTTGATTGTCAACATTTCTTGCAGAGTATAAGCTGCACCGTATGCTTCCAATGCCCAAACTTCCATTTCACCGAATCTTTGTCCGCCGAACTGAGCCTTACCACCCAAAGGTTGTTGTGTAACCAGTGAGTAAGGACCTGTTGAACGAGCGTGGATTTTGTCATCAACAAGGTGGACAAGTTTCAAGAAGTAGGTTAAACCAACAGCAACAGGTCTGTCAAACGGTTCACCGGTTCTACCATCAATAAGCATTACCTTACCGTCTTCGCCAACCCAATCGCAGCCTGATTCTTTGATACCTTTCAAAAGTTCAGCCTTTGTTGCGATTTCTGATTGGTTTTCACCGTACATTTCATCAAATGACGGAGCTTCATAGTAATTTCCTGTCAAGTATGCAGCCAAACCTAACAACAATTCATAAGTTTGACCGACGTTCATACGAGAAGGTACACCCAGAGGATTCAATACTATATCAACAGGAGTTCCGTCAGGCAAGAACGGCATATCTTCTTTCGGTAATATACGAGATACAATACCTTTGTTACCGTGACGTCCTGAAAGTTTATCACCGACAGAAACCTTACGTTTTTGTGCGATATAAACTCGGATTACAGTATTTGCTCCCGGTGGTAATTCATCACCTTTTTCTCTGTCAAATACTTTTACGTCGAGAACTCTTCCGCCTTCTCCGTGAGGAACACGAAGAGAATTGTCTTTAACATCTCTTGCTTTTTCAGCAAAGATTGCTCTCAACAATTTTTCTTCCGGCGGATGTTCAGATTCACCTTTCGGTGTAACTTTACCGACTAATATATCATCAGCATAAACACGAGCACCTATACGAACAATACCACGTTCATCCAAATGTCTTAAAGCATCTTCTGAAACGTTCGGAATTTCACGGGTAATTTCTTCAGGTCCGAGTTTTGTCTGACGAGCTTCGATTTCTAATTTTTCAATGTGTAATGATGTGAAGATGTCATCGTGTACGCATCTTTCAGATAACAGGATAGCATCTTCGAAGTTATAACCTTCCCAAGGCATGTATGCTACCAAAATGTTTTTACCTAATGAAAGTTCACCGCCGCAAGTTGAAGCACCGTCAGCAATTACCTGACCGGCTTTAACCTTATCGCCTTCGTGAACCAAAGGTCTTTGGTTAATACATGTATCTTGGTTAGATCTTACATATTTCATTAATGTATATATGTGCTGTTTATTATGTTGATCACGAACAACAATTTCTTCGCCGACAACTTTTTCAACAGTACCATCAACATCAGCTACAACAACCATTCCGGAGTCTTTTGCAACACGTGATTCAAGACCTGTACCAACTCTTGGTCTTTCTGTGATTAAAAGCGGTACTGCCTGACGTTGCATGTTAGAACCCATCAAAGCACGGTTAGCATCGTCGTGTTCAATGAACGGAATCATTGAAGTCGCAACTGAAATGATTTGAATAGGACAAACACCGACGTAGTCGATTTTAGACGCATCGCACATAATAAATTCTGAACGATATCTTGCCGGAACGACTTTTTCAACGAATTTTCCGTCTTTTGTTCTTTTAACGTCAGCAGGAGCGCAACGGAAGTTTTCGTCTTCGTCTGCTGTCATATATACAACTTCGTCTGTAATAACGCCGTCTTTAACAACGAAGAACGGAGATTCAACAAATCCGTAATCATTGACTTTAGCGTGAGTTGCCAATGAACCTATCAAACCTGCGTTAGGTCCTTCAGGTGTTTCAATAGGACAAATACGTCCGTAGTGAGAAGGGTGAATATCACGAACAGCAAATCCTGCTCTTTCTCTTTGTAAACCGCCGGGTCCTAAAGCTGAAATACGACGTTTGTGAGTCAATTCAGCCAATGGGTTTGTTTGGTCCATAAATTGTGATAACTGTGAACTTCCGAAGAATTCTTTTAATGAAGCAACCAAAGGTTTGGTGTTCAACAAGTTCAACGGAGTTAATGTTTCTGAATCCTGCAGAGTCATTCTTTCTTTAACGATTCTTTCAATTCTTGAAAGACCTACTCTGAATTGGTTTTGTAACAATTCACCAACTGAACGGATTCTTCTGTTTCCTAAGTGGTCAATATCGTCTAATTGTCCTTCATCATAAGTTAAGTTGATCAAGTATTCAATTGTAGAAACGATATCTTCAACTGTAAGAGTTCTGCGGTTGTCAGGAATGTTTAAGTTTAACTTTTTGTTTAACTTATAACGACCTACACGACCGATATCATATTTCTTTTCGTCAAAGAATCTTGATTCTAAGATTTGACGGCCTCCCTGCGGAGATGCAGGATCGCCCGGTCTTAGCTTTTTGTACAATTCAATTAAAGCATCATCGGTTGTTTCTGTTGTATCTTTTTCAAGAGTTTTCTTCAAAAATTCAAAGTGTGTGAATTTTGATTCCATTTCAGAAACAGTGATACCCATAGCTTTAAGTAATGTTGTAGCCAAGATTTTTCTGTTCTTATCGATTTTAACGTGAATAATATCGTTAGAATCTGTTTCGATTTTCAACCATGCTCCGCGGTTAGGAATCATTGTAGCGTTGTACAAACGTTTTCCTGTCGGGGATGGATCGCATTTGAAATAAACACCGGGAGAACGAACGATTTGTGATACGATTACACGTTCAGCACCGTTTACAATGAATGTACCTTTGTCAGTCATTGTCGGGATATCGCCGATGTAAACTTCTTGTTCTTTAATTTCACCGCTGTCACGGTTAACTAATCTGATCATAACGCGCAATTGTTTTGCATATGTTGCGTCATGGATTCTTGCTTCTTCGACTGTGTATTTTGCATTGTCGAAGGTGTAATTTGGTAAGAAATGCAGTTCTAATCTGCCCGTATAGTCTTTAATAGGAGAGAATGAAAGTAATTCTTCCTTCAAACCCTCTTTTAAGAACCATTCAAACGATTTTTTTTGCACTTCAATAAGGTCCGGTAAATCATCCAATCGAGTATGGGGAATACCCATCGGAGTTACCCTTTTTGCATATTTTGTCTCAGACATCAATTCACCTCATTTTAAATGGTGTACTACTAAAATCTTTTTTCTAACTTAAGGCTGTAAACCCCCACCAAAGCCGGTGGAAAAATGCAAATCTTGATAGTTGTAAATGTTGTTAAAAGCAGCTCATAGTCTTGATTTAGGGTTTTACGCACACTTCACCCAACTTTACTTTTGCATGTTCTCTAATCATATAACTTCAATATTTATAGTCAAGTAAACACTTGTTATTTTTAAGGGTTTTTTGTAAATTTTTGTAACAATTTTATTTTTTAAGCTCTTTTCCTGTTATTCCAATAATCAATTACCAAATCTATTGCTTCTTTGATTGTTAGTTTTGAGATTTGAATGTTTGTAATTTTTTGACCTGTAACTTCTTGATAACTGTCTTTTATCAGTTGGTACATTTCATCTTTATCAACAAATCCGTCTTCACGAATTACCGGAGTTGCACTATTGTCTTTTTTCAGCGGGATTCCGTCTACTTTATCAAATACGGATTTTACATTTTTTCTACAAACTTTTAGGGCAATTTTTCCCATTCCCAGAACGGTGTTGCGTGTAACAATACGCTCAAAACCTTTATAGTCGGTTTTGTCAAATGTTTGTGAAAACTCACCGATAGATGTGTTCAAAAATCTATTTTTTATGAAAATAGTGTAATCCATAGTTATCCCCTTATTCATATAAAGTATTTGTCTTTGTAAAAAATGCTTAATTTGTTTATTATGTAAATATGTTTTACTTTGAGCAAATTAACGGAAACAGGATATTAAAATCAGACTTAATAAAACGGGCTGAGGCGTTTTTTACTACACGCGATATTTGTATTTGTGACAAAGGGACAAGGGTAAATGAGGATGAAATTACCCGAAACAAAAAATTGATAGCGGATTATCTAGGGATAGAGAGTCAAAATCTTGTTTTCCCGACTCAAACGCACAGTACAAATATAGCTGTAGCAAGTATTTCGCAAAAAGATTATCCCGAAACAGACGGACTTATTCTGACGAGACCTGATTTGGCAATCTTTCTGAACTTTGCCGATTGTACTCCGGTAATTTTATATGATGAAAAACAAAATATCGGTGCAGTTTCTCATGCCGGCTGGCGTGGAACTGCCGGTAAAATTGCAGGCATGACGGTTGAAAAAATGAAAAATGAATTTAATTCAAATCCGTTGGATATTGTTGCGTTGATTGGTCCTGCGATTGGGTTTTGCTGTTATGATGTGGGGGAAGAAGTTTTTGAAAAACTTTCTGCGTCAGTGAGTGATTTTTCGGGATTATATGAAATTCGTGAGGGAAAAATCTTTGTTGATCTCAAAAATATAAATAAACGCCAGCTTGAAGAAGCAGGAGTCGGGCGTATAGATGTTTGTTCGTACTGTACGGTTCACAACAATGACCTGTTTTATTCCTACAGAAATGAAAACGGCACAACATTGAGACACAGTGCTGTTTTAAAACTCAATTAAAAAGCCGACTTGAAAGGTCGGCTTTGATATATGTGAGATAATTTTGATTTATGTCGTTTTATGAAAATAATTCTAAAAATTCATTTGCAAATGCCCTTGGACTGTTATTTCTTTGCGAAAAACCTTCAATTACCTGAGCTTGTCTTTCAGGAGAGAATGTTTTTAAAACCGTTGCAAGAGCATCAAATTCAACACCTGATTCTTCTGCATTTGCTCTGACTTCTGCTGATGTATATTTCTGAGCGAAAGCAATAGGATCTTTTGCAAATTCAGCATCTGCTTTTGCCATTTTTGTCGAATCTGCATCAGTTGTTCTGGTAAAGCCTAATGCTTGATTCATAGCAGCTTTTACTTCCAATTCACTCATATCAACAGTTATTTGAGGTGTGGCTGGTGATACCGATGGTTTATGTTCTATTTGTTCAGATTTTTTTGTATGAACCGGAGTCCAGTTATTTTGTGGTTTTATTGGACCTGCTCCTGATGTTCCGTTTACTGTTGTCATTTTTCGAATCTCCTTTTTCTCACATACATTGATAATTGAATTATCTGTATTCTCTTAATATCATCCTAAAATTGATTTTCCATCCGTATATATATAAAGTATTTATGATTTTAATAATTGCGTTCATGTTATAAAATGTTAAAATTTCTTAACAAATAGCTAAAACCTTTATGCAGAGTGATTGTTTATAAAATAAACAAATAAGAATCCTTTGTTTTAATTACCTAATCGGACAGTTTTTAAAAGAAATTAGCCTATTGGCTAATAGCCACTATACCTAGATTTAAATAATATAGTTATGTCAGGCGTATCATTTGGAAAGTAATATAAAAGTGACAGAAATTGTTAAATCAAAGCTTACAGCCAGAGAAATTGAAGTCTTAAAATATTTAATTTTAGGTTATACAAACAGAAGAATTGCAGAAATTCTTGTAATAACACCTGCAACAGTAAAAGCTCATATATCTTCAATATTGCATAAGACAGGAGTTAAAAACAGGCTGGAGTTGGCTCTGTATGCAACAGCTCACGGATATACTAATCCTCATCAAGACTAAGAACTGCCATAAATGCTTCTTGCGGCACTTCTACACTTCCGACGGATTTCATACGTTTTTTACCTTTTTTTTGTTTTTCAAGAAGTTTACGTTTACGGGTAATATCACCGCCATAGCATTTTGCAAGTACGTTTTTGCGCATGGCTTTAATTGTTGTTCTTGCAATTACCCTGCCGCCTATTGCAGCTTGAACAGGAACTTCAAATAGTTGTCTTGGGATAATTTCTTTTAATTT
>JAFYDY010000059.1 GCA_017544545.1 bacterium | reverse complement strand
GATAAGGGTAGATTATGAATATGATATGTACTTCCGCCTAACCGATAATGCAGTTGAAATAATACTAAACAAAGTCTTGGGACAGGCAAAACACAAATTTAATATTAATAAAATTTCAGAAATTGAAGCTAAAGTGATTACTGCTTTTAATGATTTTGCGTTTAATCAGATAAAAAAACATTTGAATCCCCCGCCCACAAATGAGTTAAAAAGAGTTAATTTTGATTTAATCCACATGACATATATAATTCAGGACGTGGATGACTTTAACAAAAAAACAGGCAAGGTTATTGTCACTCTGCCTGCTGCCTTGTTAAGACCTGAGGCCGTTGCATCAAAAGGTGAAAAATTTGCAGAAACTGATTTCCCGCATCAGCACACTGAAGTTTGTATAGATGTCGGGAAAACAAAGTTTTCGGTTTATGATTTAAAACATTTGGAAGAAGGAGATGTTGTCGTTTTTGAGGACAGCGTTCTTGAGAGTATGGATTTAAGAGTCAGTGGTGAAGTTTTGCCGGTCAGCTTGAATCCTAATATGGACTTACTTATTACAGACGAACAAGAGGAGGGAAATAACATGGCTAATCCCGAAAAGAATATATGGGATAGTATTGAGGTAGAAATGGTTGCCTCGTTTGATTCCGTAAAAATTACGCTTGGGGAGCTTAAAGATATTGAAGACGGACTTGTCGTTGATTTGGCATCTTTATACGATAATAACGTAACGTTAAAGGTAGAAGATAAATCAATCGCAAGCGGGAATTTGGTAATCGTTAATGACAGGTATGGCGTAAAGGTAAACAAAGTTATTGCAGGTGCAGAAGATATGCCTGTACCAAAACGCAAACCGGCTCAACCGCAAGAAGAACAAGCTGAAGGTGTTGAAGATTTTGTTCAGGATGAACAAACAGGAGAAGAACAATATAACGAAGAAGAATATCAACAAGAAGGCGAATATTCCGAACCTGGTGAAAATCCCGAAGGAGAACAGGGCGAGGAAGAATTTGACTACAGCGATTTTGATTTAGATGACGATAATATCTAATTCAAAAATATACCGACAATGAAAGGGAGGCTTTATGGGCGGATATGTAATTAATTTTACGGTTTATACCCTGGCGATGACAGGCTTAATTTGTTTTGCTGTTTTTGTTTATAAAAAAATAACAGACGGGTCTTTTCGCTCAAGCAAGTCAAAATATCTTAATGTGGAAGAAACATTAAGCCTTTCTCCAAGAAAAACCCTGCATGTTATCCGTGCGGGAAACGAAAAATTCCTCATTGCGTCTGATGTTGATCGAACAACTTTAATTTCAAAACTCGAGTGGAATAAGAGTCCGGAAGTGAAGAACAGTGAAAAATTGAGAAATCTTTCAAAAGCAAGTGAAGTTCGGGAAGCAGCTTCTGTCGAACCCGAAGTGAAGGAAACGGATATAAATCCGGAAGCAGATAAAGTGGTTCATCTTGAAACCATTTATCCTACAAAAAAGAAAGTCGCAGTCAGATCCGGCACGAAGGTTCAAAGACGAAGAACTATGCCAAAGCCGCCTGCGGAGCCTGAAGATTATACAAAACACGGATTTTCTCCGATAAAAGAAATGGCAAAAAGAATAAATGAACTTTAATAATTAAGGACAAACAAGTATGGATTCAATTCAAAACTTAAACCCTGTATTACAAATATTGATAGTAATGACAATGTTTTCTCTGTTGCCGTTCATTTTCTGCTGTATGACAAGTTTTTTGAGATTCGTTGTTGTGTTTGCTATGTTAAAAACAGCTATGGGTACCCAACAGGTTCCTCCGGCAATAGTAATTATAGGTTTGTCCATAATTCTGACATTTTATACCATGGGCTCAACCTTCCAAAAGATGTATGATATGGGCTCTGTTCCGTATCAGAAAAACGGAGATATGATTGCCGCTATCCAGGAGGGATCAAAACCTTTAAAAGAATTTATGCTTAAACAGACAAGAGAAAGCGATTTGGAATTCTTTGTTGAACTCGCACATAAAACAAGGCCTCAATCACCGGATGACCTTTCTATATGGGAAGTTGCTCCGGCATATATCGTCAGCGAATTAAAAACTTCATTTGAAATCAGCTTTGTAATTTTTGTGCCGTTTATCATATTAGACCTTGTTGTTGCGAACATATTGCTGGCACTTGGTATGTTTATGTTATCTCCGACGATTATTTCTATGCCGTTCAAGCTGCTGATATTTATTGCGGTGGACGGCTGGGCGCTTATCGTTCAGGGGTTGGTCTCAAGTTATAACTAGAAGGACGAAAAATGGAATTTTTATTAGAATATTTAGCAAAAGGTTTTTTAATAATGTTGGCAATATCAATGCCCTGTGTATTGACGGCTGCCGGAATAGGTTTAGTTGTAGGTATTTTGCAGGCCGTTACTCAGGTGCAGGAGCAAACAATAGCCGCTGCCCCAAAAATTCTGGGGGTATTTTTGGTCATAATTATCGGCGGTGTCGGGTTTGTAAGACTATTGACAAATTTATTCCAGGAGGGTGTTGTCCTTGCTTTTGAAACAGTTCCCCAGACTGAAAACTTTGTTCTTGATGCAAGTTATCACAGATATACAACCCCTTTTGAAGGCGAAATGAAGGACAAGTTTAAATATATTGATAAAATTGATGATATTATGAAAAATCCCGGAAAAGTTCCGTATATTGACAAGAGTGAAAGAGCAAAATATACTCCGGCGGCAAGAAATGCTATGCCAAAACCGGATTTGGTAGAAACTAAAAAGATTCTCGGAAGATAACAAATGGAAGATCTATATACCGCAATAATGCAAATGTTCCCCAAAGTAAATACCTACATAATGGCAGGTTCACTTGTGTTTGCCCGAATGATCGGATTTTTCAGATTTTGTCCTATATTCAACAGAAAAGATATTCCGTCATTGGTTAAAATTCCGCTGGCGCTTATTGTTACATCGTTTATTCTGCCGTTTCTTTCTCCGGAAAAAGTTTTTGCAGAGTGTGATTCTTATGCCCTTTCATTGTTATTAAATGTTGTTGTGGGTGCGATAATCGGTTATATGGCACAGTTGATTACTATTGCAATAGATTCGGGTGCCGAAATGATAAATATGCAAATGGGATTGTCATCTGCAACAGCCCTTGACCCGACAACATCTGCGCAGGTATCTATATTGACAAAAATGATTTCTCTTATGGGAATTTTAATATTCATAAACGTCGGAGGTGTTTACTGGTTATTTAAAGCACTTTTGAGAAGTTTTGAAATCTTCCCTATGTATTCGGCACACGTTCCGCTTGCACAGCTTGTAAAAATGGATATGCTGATTAAGATGTCCTCAAATACTTTGTACATGGGGCTTCAGATAGCATCCCCCGTTTTGATGGCAACTTTGGCACAGGATATTATTCTCGGGGTAATTTCAAGAACTGCACCTCAGGTAAACGTTTTCCAATTGAGCTTCCTGTTCAAACCGGTTTTGGGTGCGGCGATTATGGTATGGATTTTGCCTATGCTGATGAATATTATTGAAGATTATTTCCTGAGTTTTGCGAATATCATCTAGATATCCAGTCCGGTAAACATTTCAAGTGCTGTTACGTTTTGGAGTGCCGGATAGTCGTCGATATTATGGTTTTTAATAAAATCAAGGGCTTCGTTTCTTGCCATTTCAAGAATTTTTGCATCACGGACAATATCCGAAATAATCAAATCTGGCAAACCACTTTGTCTTGTTCCCAAAAATTCTCCCGGTCCTCTTAATTGCAAATCTTTTTCGGCAATTACAAAACCGTCGTTTGTCTGAGTCATTATGCCTAATCTTTCTTTTGTCTCAGGCGAACTTGTAGAGGTTATTAATACACAGTATGATTGCATGGAGTTACGCCCGACACGGCCTCTTAACTGGTGCAGTTGGGACAGCCCGAATCTTTCAGCGTTTTCTATAACCATAACGGTTGCGTTTGGTACATCGACACCCACTTCTACGACGGTTGTTGAAACCAAAAGGTCGTATTCCCCGTCTTTAAATTTTTTCATTACTTCGTCTTTTTCGTCATTTTTGAGTTTGCCGTGCAGAAGTCCTATTTTGTATTGTGGAAAAACATTTTCTTGCAGTTTTTCAGCTTCGATAGTTGCGGCTTTGGCAGAAAGAGTCTCGCTTTCTTCTATGAGCGGATAAACAATATATGCCTGCCGGCCGGAATCTATTTCCTTTCTTATCAAGTCATATACGGCTTTATGGGAGCCTGTAAGAGTAGTTTTAATCGGCTTTCTGCCTTTTGGAAGTTCATCAATGATAGTTAAATCAAGATCTCCGTGTACGGTGAGAGCAAGTGTTCTCGGAATAGGAGTTGCCGTCATTGTCAGCATTTGAGGATTTTGGGATTTTTTCTTTAAGACATTTCTCTGCTTTACCCCAAACCTATGCTGTTCATCAACAACGATTGCTCCAAGGTTGTTAAATTGTACATTTTCCTGAATTAGTGCGTGTGTTCCGACGGCAATATGTGTTTGTCCGTTAATCAGATCTGTTTCAAATTTTTGGCGGACTTTTTTGCCGTGGCTTCCCAAAAATAATCCGACACTTAATCCCATTGGTGTTAGCCATTGAACCAGATTATTGTAATGTTGCTGTGCAAGAATTTCTGTCGGTGCCATAAATGCGCCCTGATAACCGTTTTCTATTGCGGCAAGCAGCATAATCGTTGCAACAACGGTTTTCCCGCTTCCGACATCCCCTTGTAAAAGCCTTTGCATTGGGGTTGTGGAATTCATATCATTAAGAATTTCATTTATTGCTCGTTTTTGAGCCGAAGTGAGTTCAAAGGGCAAACTGTCAATAAACCTCTGGACAAGTCCTCCTTTATGTACTTCCAGAGCATAAGAGGAGTTGTTTTTAATGTTGTTTTCTCTGAGCCTGAGCATTTTTAACTGAATTAAAAACAGTTCTTCAAAGATTAAGGAAAATCTTGCGTGTTCAAGAGAATTCATATCTTCAGGGTAGTGAATTTGTTGAACTGCCGAGGATTTGTCCATCAGCCCGAGTCTTTCCCGAATAAAATCAGGAATTACGTTTTTAATTTCCGTTTTATAAAGCTGGATAGCATTGTAGATTGCACGGCGCAAAGTTTTTATGCTCAGCCCCTCGCACACCGTGTAAATCGGGACGATTCTGGCGAGATTGAGATTTTTGTTTTCCTCATCTTCCATAAACTCCCCGCTCATAATGGAGTAGTTTGGTTTATCCATTGTCAGTCCGAAGGTATAATTGTCACGTTTTACAACCCCGGAAATCATAATGGCGGCATTTTTCGGAAACTGTGCCTTCATTCTTTCAAGAACATATCGGTTCGATTTTGCATTAAAAAAGCAAAGCTCCATCTTGCCACTTTCATCAGCGATTACAACTTTTGTGATAGAAAGGTTATTTCTTG
>JAFYDY010000008.1 GCA_017544545.1 bacterium | reverse complement strand
AGGTTTTTTAGCTGTATGAATATCTAAAATTTTTCTCGTACCGTTCAAATCCGGCATCTTAACTTCAAGGTGTTTGCTGAATCTGCCCGAACGAATTATTGCACTGTCAAGCGCCTGAAAGTTGTTTGTCGCACCGATAACAAAAACATTTTCTGCATTATTATCCAAATCTGTCATAAGGGTAAGAATCTGATTAACAACTTTATCACCATAAACATCTTTGCCGCCTCTTGACTTTGCTATCGCATCAAATTCATCAATAAACATAATCGTCGGCTGTTTTTGTTTTGCTTCATCAAATAAATTGCGCCAATTCTGCTCAGATTCACCCACCCATTTTGATTCCATCTCAACACCGTTAAGACTGATAAAATTCACATCCGCTTCATTTGCCAAAGCTCTTGCAATATGGGTTTTGCCGGTACCGGGAGGTCCGTACAATATGAACCCTCTATTAATATCAAAACTTCTGTACGCTTCCGGATATTTTAACGGGTAAATCACGCTTTTTTTCAAATCTTCAATCAAAGCATCCTGCCCGCCGACATCTTTAAAGGTGACCTTTCTTGGCGTTGCTTTTTCATCTTTTGAAAGCAGAGATACCATCTTTTTGTTAAGCTTTAAGAGATCTTGATTCACAAGAGCAGTAAAGTCTTTTGCCTCGCAAAAAATTTGTCCTTTACTATTAAAATCTGCAGCCGGAGCTTCCTTTATATCAATAAAAGAGCGATCTTTAATACAGATTGTATCACCGTTATATACAATAAAACTGTTATTTCGCATCAGACAATCTGATTTCTCACTCTGTGTTCTCAACAATACCAGCTCGAAATCATTCAGATTTATAAGCTGATTTAAACCTTCCTTTGTCTTGGAAAACCCTAAATATGCATTGATTTTATTATCCGGGATAAAAAATACTCTTTTTACTGCCTCCTCCAGAAGATCTAAATTTGCTAACATTCTTTCTTTTGCTTTATGAATACTCTTCCCGATAAGAATTAAATCGCCCTGAAGGCTCATTTCCATAATTGACGCAAGTCTATCTTCAAGTGGTAATTGGCGTACAGCTTTAACTGAAGAATTCGGTATCGCACCAAACGAAATCTGGTTATAATTTTTGTTTAACAGGTTTAAATCAGTAAAATTATTATTGCTATAACTATTTTCTTTATTATTTGAGTCATGGCCAATTCGCTGGTAATTTTGTTCAAAAGCGCCTATTGGTAGTACTTTCATTCTCTGCCTTTCATATATCCCTTACGGATAATTATAAAACAGAAAAAAAATTTTTTTGCTACCATGAAAAGTTATATTAAGCCTACCAAGGATAATCTTTTGGAATCTTCCAGCCTGACCTGCGAATCCACTCAGCACAGTATCCTTTACTTACCGGCTCATTTTGGTTTTGCTTTGAACAGCCCTTCTTCACTTCTGTATCCGATAACTCAAGTCCCAAAGGAACAATTCCCTTACCCTCGGTTAATCTGACCAAAACAAAAACATCTCGTCCAAAGCGATTTGGACCTTGCGAACCATTTATATCAACCACAACATTCGCAGAGTTTTCTTTTACCTTATTTCCACCGGTATATCTTGCATTTGTAACCAGGTACAGAAAACCATCCGGAGTGTAGAATGCAATTCTTGAATTATGCACAATCTGCAAAGCACTTGAGGCTTTTTTCCCGTTTGATGACAAAAACGGAGTATTTGAGCTGTACCCGCAGCGAGCGTATGTATCACAAAATGTAACTGCTTTTATATACGGTGCCCAATAGGTGTCAAAATATTTTTTACTTCCGAGGGTAATTGCCTCTGTCGGAGAAATTCCGCCTGTTCCTTCATCGGAAAGCTGTTGCGCTTGATTAATTACCGCAATTGATCGCTGCAGTTTTGAAACGGTGCTCTTTTTATCAATTGAAGCCAATAATGTAGGAATAGACATTGCCGCTACAACACCAATAATTCCCAGCGTAATCAATACTTCTGCAAGAGTAAAAGCACACTTTTTATTATTTTTATTATTCATTACATACTACCTACGCACTGTAAACTCGTCAATTCATTCTACCATTTGTACAATAATTTTTCAAATACTAAAAAACACTTCATTTTATTTTTTGAAGTGCTTTTTAGATTTTTTTAATTTGTGCTCCCTTTGTTGTTAGGGTTGAACCTGTTTTATAGTTACCTGAAAGGGATTTTAATACCGTTTTACCTTTTGTAACCTCTTGGTTTTGTACCTTCTGTTCAACCTTCGGTGTTGTTTGTTTTACGGTTTTAGCTTTTGATTTAATCTTTTTATTTTTTATCTTATATTCATCAGGAATATCGTGATAATCCTTTCCGATAGCCCATCTGAAGCCTGCCTGGAATACAACACCTGTTCTGCCGCCGTTTCTTATCATTGATTGGAAGTAACCTGTGAATCTGTCACCCCAAGTTTTCTGTACACCAACACCGTATTGGATGTATGGTTTAACAGACATTTGCGGTAATGAAACATCTTTCGCCGTTACATTTGTCTTATCCATTATGTTCCATACCATATCAATTCCTGCATATGGCTGCCATCCGTTCTTCAGGTTACCGATAACTTTAACACTCGGAACAACCTGTATTGCATGCAACGGATCACTGTCTAATTTTACGCCTGCTGCATTTGTATAATCAAACGTATTAACGAATGTATAACCTGTGAACAATGATGGCTGAACAATTACCTTGCCGCCCTTGATTTCCCAGTTGTAACCGGTCTTGTTAGCAATACCTGCTGTCATCATTGCAAAGTTATCTGTTCCGAATTGAGTATAAGCATCACCTGCACTGGCACCTGTTGATGCTGTAATACCTGTGAAGAAATTACCTTTATACAAGGTTCCGGTTACACCTAAGGTACCACCCTGCTGGTTCATATCAATACCTTTATATGATGAGTGAGAACCGTTGTATCCTACAAAGGCTGAAACTACGCCCTTGAAGCCGTTACCCAAATCCTTGAGATTTGTATCACCGCCATATAATGTTCCGTAAGAGATGTTTGATACATTGTAGCCGTTCTTCAAATCAACTTTTTCAAATGTTGTATATGGTTTAACCCACATAGCACTTGATGTTTCAGGAAGTTCGCTTACTCTGTATATTGGCTTATCATTAATTGCATACTGATTTACGGTTTCTGCAGCCAATCTTTGTGAAGATGTGTATTTGGTGTATCTGTCCATATGGAAGAAACCATCTTGTAATGTCTGAGCTTGTGTCAGGAAGCCGCCAACTTGTGTTGCAACGGAAGATGCCATAATAGACGGATTAACATCAGGAATATCCGGATTGTCGCCGCCACGTCTTGTGAATGACAAGTTACCGCCGCCATATCTTACATCATATCTTTGGATCGGACCCATTACAGATTTTGCATCTTTACCCAATTTAATCCAATTGCCTTCAGCCAATGCGCCGTTTGCAATTCTTACTTTAGTATTTTCATAAAGTGAATCTGTTACAACATTTATGCTGCCTTTACCAAGTACAAAATGGCCGTTTCCGCTGACTTTATCTGCTGTAATATTATCTGCATTCTTACGTTTCAAATCAACGTCGATATCGAGTTTTGTATTGCCGTTAAGAGTCAGTTTATTGAATTTCAGAGATTCAATACTTGGCGGGTTCGGATCTGTAGAGAATTTCTTGTTGCCTTTAGGAACAACTGTTGTATTTTGAAGATTGAATGATGTTCCGTCACCGAAGATTACTTCATCAATATCACCGATTAATGTTCCGGAGCCGAAAGCCAAAGAACCTGATCTGATATCCAAATCACCGTTGAAGCCTGAATTATCACCTGTCAGCTTCAATTCACCGGAACCGCGTTTATCAATAGTACCGGTACCTGAAACTTTAGAAATAGAAGTTCCTTTATCAGTTTTAACAACTAATTTACCGTCTTCATTAAGAACAGTCTTGCCGCCGAAGTAGGTTGTACCGTTATCAGGATTGTAAACAATTGCACCGTCTTTAACCGTTACAGGACCTGTTAATTTATTATTTGAACCTGTCAGAATAAGGTCTTTAGAACCGTCTTTTTCAACAGAACCTTTACCTGAGAAGTTGCCTGCAGTGATGTTGCTCTTATCGTTATCTAATGTAACCTTGCTGCCTTCCGAAATATTTGTCTTGCCGCTGATATATGTATCAGAAGCGGAATTTTGT
>JAFYDY010000058.1 GCA_017544545.1 bacterium | reverse complement strand
TGGTACAAAAAACTTGATGATTATGACCCTGATGTTGAGGGTGTAAAAATCAGATATTCAAAAGAGATTGAAGAAGCAATAAAGAAAATTTAATCTGATACAAAAATTATTAAGTTGAAAGGCAACCGTAAAGGTTGTCTTTTATTTACCCCCACTTGCTTTTTTTATTCTTAGATATTATAATTTCACTTATAAGCACAAAGGAAATTCTAAAAGATGAGTGACTCTGGTTTGGAAATGATTATTTCCAATTGGTTGATAGTAATTGTACTGCTTTTTGTAAACGCATTTTTTGTAGCCGCCGAATTTGCAATAGTTCGTTCAAGACGTGCAAAAATTGAGCAGATGACAAAAGACGGTAATGTTGATGCAAAACTTGCACTAAATGCTCTTGAAGATATGAATTTCTTTATTGCGGCAGTTCAGGTAGGTGTTACTATCGCAAGTATCGGTATCGGTTGGTTCGGATCACCTACGGTTGAAAAAATGCTTGAACCGTTTGTGGAAAATCTGCCGGTCACTCACGCATATTTGGCACAGACAGTTACGGCTGTTGTTGCGTTTTTGGTTGTAACGTTTCTGCATGTTGCAATAGGTGAACAGGTGCCAAAATGTATTGCACTTCAGTACCCTGAAAGAATTTCTTTGTATGTTGCAAAGCCGATGAATTTATTTATGACAATTTCAAAGCCTTTTGTATGGTTGTTGAATGTTGCGTGCAACGGTATTTTGAAACTGTTTAAAGTTCCGATTGATACGGCAAGAGTTATTCCGACACTGGAAGATTTGGACTTGCTTGTTGATACAAGTTATGATGAGGGTGTCCTTAATGAAACCGAAAAAGATATGATACATAACGTATTTAACTTTTCTGACCTGACGGCAAGAGAGGTTATGATACCGAGAACAGATATGATTTGTGTTCCTATTGATATGTCGTTTGAGGAATTAAACAAAGTTGCCTCCGAAAATCAATATACAAGATATCCGGTTTATGATGGTGATATTGACCATATTACAGGCATGATACACGTTAAAGATTTGTACTTGCTGGCACTTGAGGATAAAGAACGTCCGATAGAAAAATTACAAAGACCTTTGATGCTTGTTCCGGAGACCATAACAATGGATAATCTGGTAAGAGAATTTAAGAAAAACAAAAGCCAGATGGCCATTGTTGTTGATGAGTTTGGCGGTACCTCAGGCATTATCACTTTGGAAGATGTTATGGAAGAAATCTTTGGTGATGTGCAGGATGAATTTGATGAAGAAGTTGAGTTTGATATAAAAGAGATTAAACCTAATTATTACCTCGCAAATGCTATGATGAGACTTGATGAATTTGCAGAACATTTTGATATTCCTGTTGAAAAAATGGAAGACGAGGATGTTGATACAATCGCCGGTATGGTAGTAAAAGAGCTCGGGCGAATTGCACAAGTAGATGACGTTGTAAAATACGACAGATTTACCTTCACGGTTAAAGAAGTTGATGGCGCAAGAATTACAAAACTTTTGATTGTAAAAGAAGAACCTAAAGAATCTGTTGCTCAGGAATAATTCCGTCTCGTCTGAATAGAGGTTTACTTTTAAAAAAATATAATTAAAAATAATTATATGAAGAGGTTTTTGTTCATATTTTTATTGATGCTTTTTGCCGCAATGCCTGCCGTTGCGGGAGATGTAGATTTGCCGGCATCAGGCGATATATGGGATAATATTAATACGAATCAGGAGTTTTACGGACAGGATAAACCTGCCGTTTCCGATGAGCAGTTTGAAAAAGCAATTGAAGAAATTAAATATAAGCAGGATAAATTGGGAAGCTGGATTAAAAAATTACAAAAGCCGCGCG
The DNA here is from genome assembly GCA_017544545.1 of bacterium. Lineage (GTDB taxonomy): Bacteria > Cyanobacteriota > Vampirovibrionia > Gastranaerophilales > Gastranaerophilaceae > Zag111. The sequence continues at coordinate 2,420 of JAFYDY010000058.1, read as the reverse complement.
GAAAAGAATACAGACAAAGTAACGAAACAGAAGTTATCAATGAAGAAGTTGAAGATAAGGATACAATGCCCGTTGTTTGCATTCCGGTTGATTTGAATGTCGGGGACGGAGTTTTGCCTGTCGGACATTATCAGGTAAAAGGGGAAAAAGACGAAAACGGGAATGTCGTTTTAAAACTTTATCAGGCACAATATGTAATGGCACAATTCCCGGCAACCGAAACGAATGATGATTTTAACGAGGATACCATTACTTTTGTAAAATGGTTGTCTGAGGGTGATGATAAAATAAAATTGATATACGGATCGATAGATTTCAATGCCTATGCGGTTTTACCGATAAATCAGTAGCCGGAAAATTATATTAAATTTATATTGTTACAAAATCTTAACATACATGCTAAAAATCTTAAAGTTTCGTAGAAATATGCCGTAAACATGGATAAGCGAACAAGTGACACATGTCGAAAGGATTACGAAAAAATGGGATTGGCAGCTTCACAAGCTAGGTTTTTATGTTTAACCGCCAGAAAGGCTGATTGTGAATACAAGTCAACTGTGTTAGCTCAGGAAAAACTGAACATAACTAACCAGATGTCTCAGGTTGCGAATGATTATTCGCAAGCTTTAAATGCCACCAAATTGATGTGGTGTAATCCCGGTGTGGAAAATGATTTTGGATTAACATACAGTTTGTTAATGACTCCGTCTGCAATAAATGATTATAATCCGTATATGGTTACGACACCTTCAGGTGCTATAGTTTTGAATACTGCATATATGGAAGCAGCAAAAGCTGCCGGACTAAATAAAGCCGGTGGAGTATTCGCAGATGCTGAAACAATGCAGGATCAAAGAGATAAGTTTTTAGCGGCACTTGTAACTGAGGGTATTATTACAGATGTTACAGCAAGAGATATTATGGTCAAGGATTATGTAGCATCCAGGGATAACGATAATAACATTACTTTTGCGGAAGCATCGGGTGAGACTGATTCTGTTGCATGGATACCGGCTTCTAATGATCCGTTACAATTAATGTCAGGTTTGGGTAAAGAACCTATGATTAAAACGGGTGGCGGTGTGATGACTCTGGCAGATTTAATCACGAGTGATTCTATCGGCGGAAGAATTATTGACTGGGCTAAAATGTTTGTTGGAAACGGCAAAATGACAACCGTTGAATACGAATATGAAGAAGCTCGTATAGACGCATTAAGAAACAGTTTAAACAGAAACATCGTTAGCGATGATGTTATAAGTCAATTAAAAGTTGATTATAATAAGAAAAAAGAAGAATATAAAAATAGTCATCCCGGAGTTGATTTGGAAACAGATACGGGATATACAGATTTGAAAAATTATTGGGATAATCTGATAAAAGCGGCATCTATGTATAAAAATACAAATTCAGTAACTCCTCAGTATATCGTTGATCCCAAAGGCGTACCATTTGAGGTTGATGGTGAATTTGTACTCAAAGAAGATGTTTTAAAAGAAATAAAAACTCATATTGATAATGATTACAATTCGCATATAACAGATAACGCAGCTCAACAAGTATCATTTGTGGACTATTTAAACATTGCAGAAAATAGTTTGGATTACGACAGTAATGGCAACAAAGCGTATAGTATAATTATAAATGGCGGAATAAATCATTATGCCGATGAATTAAAGAATTTAACGCTTGCTGATATTTTAACTCAGGAAGTTGTATTGATGGCTAATGATTCAATTGCTGCAGTTGAACCAAGTACATCAACGGATAAACAAGAGATCTTCAGAGAACAAGTTGTGAAAATGCTTGATTCAATATCTGCAATTTTCGGCTATTCTGCAGTTAGAGATATGGCAGGACAAGGTCTGAACGTTGATGATGCGTCTGCCAAAGCATTACAGTTTGCTTATTATATGGTTAAAAATACTTTCTTAAGAGGTTCAGATTATCAGGAAAACGGTTCAAGAGGCAGTAACCATTCAATGTCAGAAAACTCTGCATATCAAAATGCAGTTGAATATAACAGACTGGCATCGGATCATGCTGCCGGACGCAACAAAGATGAAAATAAATATTTCGCGGTAAGTTTATCAAATATGGTGTCGGCATTCTTAACGTACTATGAAAACGCTTTAAGTGGTGCAGGCTCACAATATATTGTCGGTAAGAGTGTTGATACATCAACATTTGTTACGGGTAATTATGGATACAAGTATATTGCAAATGATGAAACCGATGAAATTCCTATGAACAAAAAATTAGCTGATTTCTACGATCAATTGTTCAACAACATTGTAGAACACGGTTGGAGATACGACAGCTCAGTTGATGATAATGAATATCTTGAAACTGTTATCAAAAACGGCAGATATTCTATGTGTTCACTCAATGAAGACGGATATTATTACCAGACAAGATAC
>JAFYDY010000057.1 GCA_017544545.1 bacterium | reverse complement strand
TTTTATCAGCTATTTTATATAATTAAGGATACAAACTCATGGAAAAAATAAACCCTATATATTCACCAAGTTTTGGTATAAAAATAAAAACAGAAAGCGTTCTTGAAACAACTGCCGGAAAGATTTTTTATAATATCGGCACAAACGGTTTTAAAGAAGTATACACAGCCCTTGGCAATACGAAGTTTCCAGGTCACTTGGGTTATGCAAAACAGACCAGACCTATAGCTCAGGAAATTTTAAAAAGATACCCCGAAATTGCAAAAGCTACTGACGAGATAACAGATATTGTAAAAAAGAATCCGAAATTAAAGAAATCGGAACTTGCACAAAAAATACAACCTATTATTGACAGATTCGGCGAAACAATTGATATTGTGATTTAATTAACGCTTTATTTGATATTTAATTCTTTCGGTATCGTCAAAGTCTGAAGGTTTTGAGTGGACAGTTTCTGTAGCAAGCATCATTATAGCTGAGACTCTGGCAGTTTTTCTGTTTGTCTTTGGCGGGAATTTCGTTATAGGTTTATGCGCATACTGCTTTATGAAATTTGACACAATTTTTTTGTCCTCTTCTGACAAATATATTGAACGAACGCTTATATTTGATATATTCCCCTCATAATCAACTACAAAAGAATAATAAAAGAAGGCACCGTTCGGATACTTGTCAAGCTCAGTCAAAATCATACTGTCATCAAGTATTCTGTTTACAAAATTACTCTTCCATCTGCTCCAGTCAATATTATCATATCCGTATTCAACATCATCCGGATACTGATATTCTTTAGAATTATTTTTTGTTTTGTATTTCGGAATTTGTGATAATTGTTCTTTTTTAGTTGTTTTTGTAGTAGTTGATGCATTTTTTAAGATATTATCAAGATTCGAATCATCAATATTTTTATAGCTAATCGGGGTTTTATCATATTGATATTTTTTTGAATATTTGCCTGTGCGTGATGATGTTTGAGTTGAATATTTTTTTTCGTAAGTAACGGTATTTTGATCCATATCTACGGAAGTTGAAGTCGTTGAACTATAATTTTGACTGTCATTTGCAGAGGTAGTTGTTGTCAGTGTAGAATTTTGGGTAACCACTTGCCCCGGAATCGTCACTGTCTTATTTATTATCTCATTATTTGAATTTCTGACGGCAAGATTTACATTTACAAAATTAACCCGTTTCCCATAGTTAAGGTTTTGAGCAGTAAGTGCTCCGAGCGTTACGCCCAGAAAAACACAAAACCCAACTATTGTCCACACCAATTTATACATAAAAACCTAATCCCTCAAACCGATAAGTTCTTCATAGTTATTAATTTTGTACATTGTAGCACCGAGCAGGTGAGTTTCCGCAACCAATATCGCAGTCGGAACAAGCGCAGTTACAAACGACAAAAACATACCCTGAATATCACCGCCGATTTCGGTCACAAAGTATGAAACGTTCATCGTAAATTCAATCAGAATAATAAAGCAAGCTATGAAAAGGACCATATGTCTTTCTTTTTCAAGGTTACGCATAGAATCCAGACCTAAAATAGTTACCCCGTGAGAATTATAATCGTGATATCCGTCCAGTTTTATAATTTCTGATGCTTTAATTTGTCTTCCGACAGAGAACGCTCTGACAAATGACAGGAAGGCAAAGATAATCAAAAATGTTGCCAAAACAAGAAATATCGGGCTGAATCTCAAACCTGAGATACGAACCCAGTTGGCAGCTTCCGGAAAACATCCTGCAAGAGTGTTTGAAACACCGTAAGCCAAAAACGGAGCAGTCAAAAGCCCGACAGAACCCTCCAAAACCATTCTCATCCTTAAATTTACAAGATTTGAATGCACGTTTTCCATCTTATTATCGGATAATTCGTTTACTTCTCTTTCTATTTTCTTTCTGTAATCTTTTAAGACGTTTTCAAAATCTTCTCTGAATTCGCATTCGGTCAGCTCCTGCTGGTAAGTTCTGTATTGGTGTTTAAAATATCCGCTTCCGACAGCAACGGTTGCCAGCGCACCGGCAAACAACAGTGATATAAACACGGCTGCGAAAGGTCCTTCAACCTCTTTGTAATATAGCAGATTCATAACATACACCACGAACATAAATAACGAGGTAATCAGTATAATAAATCTTTGTATTACAGGACTTTCAAAATATCTTTTTGTCGGTCTTGCGTGAAATTCCAGCAAGGACGCAATACTTTGTCTTAAAATTAGACTTATAGCAAAGACTACAACCGAAATTCCACCGAGGAACCAGAAATTTGTGGACAAATTCAAAACCGATTCAGAACTATCAACGGCAAGTCCTAGCAGATAATTTGTTACTGCAAAAGACGAAACAACTGAAAGAACTGCCATTGCGGCATTTAAAAACATACCGGTAACACTTGCGGATTTGCTGTAGTTTTTCAAATCAACTACACGGTAGCCGATTTCTTTAATTATTGCGACTCTTTGTTTTTCGATATCGTTTTCAACAGGAGCAGTTTGAATCGGCGTAACGGGAGTTTGCGAGCTTTCCTCAATAGTAAACTCTATCGGAACCGGAAGTTTCGGAGAGGATACATTAAATTTCGGAGTGACCAAAACCTTTGAAAAGTTTTTGTCATTACACAAAATTTCTTTGTCATTACTTAAGTTCACCAGAACGTAGTTATTGTATTTGGGGACGAAAATCAGCTTGATGAAATCATCAGAACCCACCTGAGGGATGATAAAATCAGCACCTGTATTTCCGCTGATAACAACAGTTGATTTATCTTCAAAAACCTTCGTATTGTTACCGCATTTAACAATAACCTTCATAAATTACCTTCCGATTGCGCTTAAAAAATTCCTTAAAGACTTTGCTGAAGTGACATCATTGCCGATGATAAGGTGTTGTTCGCCCAGAACGGGAGACAATTTTTCTTTAACGAGGTCAAGTTTAGCCGGAGCGGCAAACAAGAACATCATAGAGAAATTTTCGGCTTGTTTTTTAACTTCACTAACGTCATCAGGCAAAGTATCCCAGTTGATTTGTTTATCAACAGCACCTTCGTTTTCCAAATCACCAATAACAACAACTGCCGGAACATAGCCGTCTTTGTACATATTCAGTGCATGATTAAAGGCTTTCTTGATTGAAAGGCCGTAGGCTGTACCGTATTCTTTTTCATCAAACTGAGTAAATTTTTCCATAGATTTGCGAACTTCTGCGCTGGATTGCGGGGAGCCTTCATATATCAGGTAAGAATCTTCTGAAACTCTGAGGATTTTAATATGATCTTCGGGATCAAGCATTGAGCAAAGCTGCCTAATCATCATTTTTTGAGCGGGGAGGTCTTTTTGGTTTGATGCAGAGGCATCTACAATGAATATGACTGCCGCTTTGTGAAAATCGTCAGGTTTAATTTTTGAAACACCTAAAATACCCAGCAAAACTGCTGATAAAAATAAAGCTCCGAATATAATGATTTTAATAGTATTTTTCATAAGAATAGAATAGCATAAAAAAGCAAATTTGAAAATAGTGTAAACACATTAGATGTGAGTGGTGAGTGATTTGGGTTTAGGGAGTTTGAAATCTTGACAAGGAAATTTTATGTAATAGAATAATAAACGTAGCCGAACTATTGGGGCGTCGCCAAGTGGTAAGGCAGC
>JAFYDY010000056.1 GCA_017544545.1 bacterium | reverse complement strand
TAACAGAACAGGAATTTAAGTATCCTTTAAAAGCATGAAATCCACATCTTTATCTTTGGAGTTCATAAACTCTGAACTCGCCCGGATCCAGTTTGTCAAAGTGAATACTGTCCATATTTTCAATATCGTGAGGCTCAAAATCTTTTTCACCGATTATATATTCTTTTTTCAGAGTGTAATCCGTCGGAATAAAGATTTCTTTGTCATAGACAGGATAACCCTCAACAATTTCTCTGTATTCTTCTCCTGTTGCAGCGGTCTTTGTAACTTTTTCTGTCGGATATTTGTGATTTGAAACGATTAAATATGCAGTATTCAACGGTTCTTTTGTTATTAGCCATGAACTGAAGCCGTCTTCATCATCAACAATAATCTGCGCCTCTCCGCCGCTTATAACTTTGCTGTTTTTAACGAAGCGATCAATCGCATCAAATTTTTTGAAGAATTCTTCATTATCAGAACGCTTCATAGCCACTTCTTCTCCGATAGTATATTCCGTTCCGCCCTGAGTGAAGCTTTCATCCCCATCTACATACATCATAGGTCTTTGTGAATATTTACCTCCCGGCAAAAATTTGTACTTAAACCACTTGTACAGCGCACCTTCTTCTCCCAATTGTGCCGGATATTGATCAATAACACGGAATTCTCCATCCTGATTGTTGTAGGTTTTCAGAATTGATAACATTCCGCCTTTTTTGAATTTTGAATTATAATTTGCCAAATTTTGATTGTCTGCCATAATGTTTTCCGGCGTTTTATCAAATTGGGATATAATATCATTTCCCCAGAGCAAATCAAATTTCATATCCTGATGATATTCTTTCAAATAATTATCCCAAAGCATATATTCAGCCAAAGTTGCGAAGTACGGAAGCTTTTTCTTCATTGTAGAATTGAGTTTATTCAACACATATCTTGGAGCTCTGTAACTGATAGGAACTCCATTACGTTCAGAAACTTCATCAACGACGTGGTCAATATGATCAACTCTGAAGCCGTCAAAATTATAATCTTTTTGAAGCTGCTCCATACATTCAATATACAATTTTATAACATCTTCATTAAACTTACCGTTTTCAAGATTTACGAAATAGTACGGAGTCTGGCAATCAAGATTGGCAAGTACCGTAACATCATCCCCTTTGTAATCAAAATGTTTGAATTTAGGATAACCTCCACATTCGCTCATTTCTTCAAACACAGGAACACCGGCAGAGCACCATGCACCTCCCGGAGCAGGCCACAAGCCAACTTCCATCAATTCCTGAATTGTGTCTATTTGTTTTGTAATATCTTTTTCTTCAAGTTTTTGTGAGCTGTTTTTAAACCCGTGGATTTTTGCAACAATTTCTCTCACTCTTTTTTGAATTTTCTGCTGATAAGGTTTTGAAAGCATAGTATTTGAAAAATCTTTTTTATGCTCAATCATAATACCTTCAAAGCTGTTATAAAGCTCCTGAAAAGCAGGGCTTAAATCCCCTGAATTTCCTTTCATTCTTTGAATATATATATCTTTTACAATCTGAATATCGTCCTGATCATGATCTTTTGACAAAAACTCAGCAACCTCATCAACTTTGGCAAACAGCTGCTTTTGGAGTTCATTTATATCATACCAGCGAGCAACCTGAGGATTTGCAAGAACGAATTTTGAAAATCTTCCTGTTTGCGGAAGGATATCATAAATTACCGGATGTCCTGCAAGCTGAGCAAGTTCAATGAATACTTGAACCTGTTTTTTAGCATCCATGCCGGTGAGTTCTTCAATATGAGCATCTTTCAGTTTTTCACTAACTTCATTACTCTTTGGCAAGTATGCACAACCGAATTCTCTGGGGTGAAATGGTATAAGATAAATAGTTGTGCTGTATATTCCGTTTGCCATATTACCTGCAGGCAAGATTAATAACTGTTTTAGCCAATCCATAAATTTACCAGGTTCTGAAGAAACATTTCCGTTACCTAAAGCCGCAAGATTTATGAGCTTTATATCGTGCCCTTCTTTTTTAAACCAGTCAGAATCTTTTTCATTGTTTCTCGCAAGGGGACTTATCTGGTCATTTTTAAAATTAAATTTACCGTCTTTGAATATACCGTTCTTTTTCCATTTTTCTTCCAAAGAATACAAAGTTTCTTCATTGGTGAGTTCATCAAGAGCTTTTTGAAAAGGATACGGCAAATAGCCATATTTTTGAATATTCATCTTCAAAAATTTTTTTCGTATTTCCGGAATATTATCATATGAAAACTCGCTTTTTAGTTTTTCATAAATAGTATTCAATTCGGCTTCTTTACATATTTCGGTTTCTCTTCTTTTAAACAAATTAAACATATATGTCTCCCTGTGTGTAAAAGATTATAACATGCTGAAAATTAAAAATTACACAAATTTATTTAAACATTAAGACAATATTACAATATGACACAAACCCTTATAATATTGCCCATACGGGTAATAGAACGACAATATTTAAGATATAAATTTAAAATATAAACCGTTAGCCGATAGGAGGGAGATTAAAATATGATTACGGAAGAAAAACAAATATCAGTCATAATAGTAGAAGATTTTAAACTTACCCGTGTGGGATTAAGATGTGCGCTAAACGCGAATAATGACATCAATGTAGTTGCGGAATGCGAAGATGCAATCGAGGGTTTAAAACAAATAGAAAGACTCAAGCCCGACGTTGTTCTTATGGATCTTGGATTACCAATGATGAACGGGATAGAAGCAATGGTTAAAATCAGAGAAATGTCATCCGATATAAAAATCATTGCTCTGACATCTCACGACAGGGAAGATGAAGTTGTGGCTGCACTAAGTTCGGGCGCTAATGCATATTGTCTGAAAGATATAGACCCCACAAAACTTGCAGATGTAATCAGAGATGTAAATAACGGAGTTTGCTGGATAGATTCGGTTGTGTCAAAATTAGCACTCAAATCTATTCCGAAAGTTGATAACATAAATCTTCTCACAAACCAAAGTTCAGAGCAGACAAAGATCCCTCTGACAGAACGTGAGTTTGAAGTCCTTAAACATCTTGTTGCCGGCAAAAGTAACACTGAAATAGCAAAAGAACTTATTGTCAGCGTTCACACGGCAAAAGCACATGTTTGCTCAATTTTACAAAAAATGTGTGTCAATGACAGAGTTCAGGCTGCAGTAAAAGCCGTCAAAGAAGGTATTGTTTAATCAAAACTTTTCAACATCTTAAGGACTCTGTCAGACGGCAAACCTATTACATTATCCAAATCCCCGTCCACACTTTTTATATAGCCTTGGGGAAGCTCTTGTATTCCGTATGAGCCGGCTTTATCAAAAGGTTTAAAGTTTTCTATGTAATACTCTATTTGCTCATCGCTAAGATTTTCAAAAGTTACGTATGTCGTTTCCGATTCAATTTTTGTATCAAGAGACGGGGTTTTAATGACGGTAACACCGGTGACTACAATATGGGTTCTTCCCGACAGCATTTTCAGGGTATCATATGCATCCTGTTTGTCTTTTGGTTTGCCCAAAATCTTGTTATCCACAACAACAATAGTGTCTGCGCCAATAATCAGGGCATCCTCATTTACTCTTTTTGCGACATCAAGAGCTTTGTTATATGCCAAATCTTCTACATATGAATAAGAGAAATCCGTCTGATCATGTGGTTCCACATACCCAGACGGAATGATTTCATAATCCAATTTTAGTTTTTTCAGAATATCAGCTCTTCTGGGAGAAGAAGAGCCCAGGATAATTTTTCCCATCTTGTGTCTCCTTGTGTAATTTTATTTTCTAATAAAATCACAAACAATTCAACACGGAAAACTTATTTATCGCTGACCCATAGATTTTTGATATCTTGCAGTTCGCGCATTTATTGCGTAGCAAGCAATATTCAATCTTTGACGCAGCTCAACCATATTTCTCAATGTTGCAGCATAATCATTCATAGCTTCCAACATTTTGTTCGGATCAACCATTGATTCAGAATTATCATGGTTATCAACTTTTTCTTCTTGGTATTTTTGTACCAACATCTTGTCAATGTAGTCTTCAGCACCTATTCCCATGCGGAATCCTCCCTTTTTTGCTATCGTATCATCCTGTTCCTATAAAAAATATTATCCTAGATATTCCTTATATATAAATAAAGTATTTCTGTTTTACATAATTGCTTTTTTTAATAATTTTTGTTTACATTTTGTTACAATTAGGCAATTTGAAAACTTCACCTGTTTTGTCATAAAAGCTATGGAAATTATAAGCAACGTAAAAGATTATAAAAGGTACTTGCCTGAATACCAAGACTGGAGTGGGGAACAAGATTTAGAACAGGCAAGACGAATCGAATATATTAAACAAAATCCTGATAAAATAAATCAAGCTGACATTCAAAGAGGAAAAATATTATTAAATGCCATAGATGTAATGGATGAATATTCTCAGTCATACGCTGAAGATATGGAAGTTGCAACAGAATTTGCAAAAGGACAAATATTAGGATTAACAGCAACGGTAGGAACAATTGTCGGGTCGCTGCTTGCCTTAACTAAACCTGTTCAAAATGCAATCACAAAAGTAGCAGGACAGGGTAAAGGCGCAACGGTAATCGGGCAAATTCTGCCGACTGCAATCGGCCTGATGGCCGGTTTGGCGGCAAGTTTCCCTGCAATTATGTGGGCAACAAAAGCACAAGTTTCAGCTTCCCGTAAAGGCAGATTTGAAGCAATGAGGAAAGATTTAAGCAATCCTGCAGCCTTCGCTGTTCTGACGGAAGAACAAAATAAAAAAGTCGAAGATGAAGCAAAAAATATTGTTCTTGAAGACAAAGAAAAAGAACGTCTTGATAAACAAAAATCCATGAAATTAAATCCGATGGATTCGGTTAAAATGCTCAAAAAATATTATGCTGAAGACGATGATTACAAAACACAAAAAGCAGAATTTGACGCAAAAATAGCAGCAAGTGAAAAACAATTTGACAGACAACTTTCGGAAAATGAAATTTTAAAAGCCAAAAAAGACCAGCAGATTCTTGCTCAAATGGTAAGAAAACTTGATTTGGCATCTCAGGATTATGCAGAAAACACAGAACTTGCGACAAATACAATTTCTACACTGGCTCTTGCAGGCGGCGGACTTGTCGGATGGTTATCAAATAAAATCATTAAACTTGCAAAAGTAAACGCAGCCGGAGCTGTCGGAAAATTAATTCCGTGGGTTGTTGGTGCGGCAATTCCGTTAACAATGAGTATTTATTCTGCAAAAGTGCAAAAGCAGGCATCCAGAATAGGTCGTTACAAAGCAAAACAGGAAATGCTGAACAACCCTGAAAATCTTGTTTACGTAGACAAAAACGATTCCGACAAGATGACAGACGTAAAACAACCGGCGGCTAAAAAGAAACCTAATATCTTCAAATTTATTATTCAGTTGTATAAAGACAACAAGGAATACGACGAATACAAAAAGACAAAAGTCCTTGAAGATTTAAAACGAAATAAAGCAATAGATAAACTTGAACTGTCGGGAGAACAGTTAAAAGATGCAAAAGCATTACAGATGAATGTCTTTAAAACCTTCAACAAAGTTGATGAAAAATCACAGGCATATTCAGAAAGTGTTGAGGCTGTCGGAGAGATTGCCAAAGAGGGCGTGAGCGTGTTTGGGAATTTAGCAGCAACAGGAATTTCAACATGGTCTATTTTAAAAATGCTTGAAAGAACTCCTGCCGAAGAAAAGAAAAGTTTTTGGAACTTCTTCCCAAAATTAATGACAAGAACTTTCATTCCTCTGGGTATAGTTCTGATTCCTATTATATTAATAGATGTTATGACCACAAAAGCACAGAAAAAAGCATCCCGAGTTGCAGACATGCTGGCACTGAAAGAAATGGAAGATTACAGACACTATGCAGGATACAGTGACACTGATACAAAATCTCAGGCATCTGCAAAATAATTCCGGTTAAACTAATGTAAAATAATATTCCCCAAAATAACAAAAAATATTTTTTTGAATTATTATATATATAGTAGCAAGGTATAAATAGGGACAATTAAGCATGGGTCAATCCAAAGCTGAAGAAAAAGTTATCGGAATACCAAGAGCAATGTCATTTTATAACAACTATCCGTTTTACTACGGATTTTTTACAGATCTTGGCATAAAAATCATATTGTCTGACGTGACAACAAAACAAACAATGTCTGAAGGTTCAGGGCTGGTTGTTACTGAAACCTGCCTGCCTATTAAGGTTTATATCGGTCACATTCTGAATCTTATCGGCAAAGGCGTACATACAATTTTTGTACCTTCGCTGCAATCTATAGCAAATAAAATTTATAATTGCTCCAAAATCAGAGGACTGCCTGATCTTGTCAGGAATGTCGTAAAAGATGATATCACTATCATTGAAGCAACTCTTGATAAATCCGAAAAAGGACAGGGTTTGTATGAGTTTTTGGCAGAAGCAGTAAAACCTTTTGGCATTACAGATATGAAGTTAATTAAAAAAGCTTCAAAAGCCGGATGGAGATGCTACAACAATTTTCACGTAATGTCAAAATCAGGTATGCCTTATGCAAAAGCCCTGAGTTATGCGCTTCAGGGAAAAGTTGTTATCGGTAACAAAACAAAAGAATACCCAATTTCTGTTGCCTTAGTCGGTCACGGATACAACATCTACGACGACAGAGTATGCATGAAAATCTTTGACAAACTTGAAAAAATGGATGTTGAAGTATGCACAAGTCTTCAATTATCGGAGGAACAACTTGATGAAGGTATTGCAAGTCTGGGCAACGAAAAATACTGGGCAAACGAAGATGAAGTAACCGGAAGTGCAGGCCACTACCTCAAAGACAACAAAGTGGACGGCATAATCACAATTACAGCCTTCGGCTGCGGCCCGGATTCATTGATGGTGGAAAGAATTACCAGAAGAGCAAAACAATTTAATAAGCCACTTTTAAATCTCACAATAGACGAACAAACCGGTGAAGCAGGTTTTGTCACCCGTCTTGAAGCTTTTGTAGATATGCTTTTCCGCAAAAAACGCGCAAGCATAGTTAATAAATTAAATATTAACGAGGAAGAACCTCACTATTCTCCGAACGTAGAATACATTGAGACCAAATAGGGTGTGAAGGCTTAAATTAAGCGATTGTCACTCTTGAAAATCATTTTTCACTGTGATATTGTAATTATGCTGAAATATATAAAGAAAGAAGGATAAAATGTCAGAAGTAAGAGTAAGAATTGCGCCGTCCCCGAGTGGAAATTTACACGTAGGAACTGCAAGAACAGCACTTTTTAACTATTTGTTCGCAAAAAAGAATAACGGAAAATTTATATTAAGAATTGAAGATACCGATGCTGAAAGAACATCTCAAGAATACATCGATAATATTTTTGACAGCTTGAAAGCATTGGGATTAAATTGGGACGAAGGTCCTGATGTAGGCGGCCCGTACGGACCTTACACACAATCAGAAAGATTTGATATTTATCCTAAATATGTCCAAAAATTGTTGGATTCAGGTTTTGCATACGAATGCTTCTGCACACCCGAAGAACTCGAAGCAGAAAAAGAAGAGGCAACTCAGGCAAAACGAGCTTATGTATATTCAAAAAAATGTGAAAACCTTACAGAAGAAGAAAAGGCAAAACTGAGAGCAGAAGGCAGAAAACCTGCCATTAGATTTAATATTGCAAAAGCACAAAAAGCGTTTCACGATTCATCAATTTTGGAATTTGACGACCTTGTAAAAGGCAAATTGCATATGGATACAAACCTTTTGGGCGATTTTGTAATCCAAAAATCAAACGGTGCACCAACATATAATTTTGCAGTTGTAATTGATGATGCCCTGATGAAAATTTCACACGTAATCAGAGGGGAAGACCACATTTCAAATACATATAAACAAATTTTGATTTTTGAAGCCTTGGGCTTTGAAGTTCCGAGATTTGGTCATTTAGGAATGATCTTGGCACCTGACAGAAGTAAACTTTCTAAACGTCACGGCGCAACAGCTGTATCAGACTTTGTAAAAGAAGGTTATCTGACAGAAGCATTAATAAACTTTGTTGCACTTCTTGGCTGGTCACCATCTGACGGCGAAGAAATTAAAACCGTTGATGAAATCGCTAAAGATTTCAGAATTAATGAAATTTCATCCTCAAATTCAATCTTTGAATATGACAAATTAAAATGGATGAACGGGCATTACATCAAACAAATTCCTATGGATAAGCTGAAAGAAATGCTTAAACCATATTTGACAAAATATAATCTGAATGAATTGACAGATGAACAATATACAAAAATGATTGAGATTACAAGAGAACCATTGACCTTGTTGTCAGACATCACCGATGCCGTTCCTTACTTCTTCGGCAAAGATGTAGAGATTGAGCCGGAAACCCAGACAGGAACACTTGATACCGAAACGGCACAAGATGTTTTGAAAGATTTTGTTTCAAGAGCAAAAGATTGGGAATGGACTGAAGAAAATCTTCATTCAAAATTAGAAATTTTCAGAGCCGACTGGAAAGAAAAAGGTGTAAAACCGAAAGTTACAATGTGGGCAGTAAGAGCTGCAATCACCGGAAGAACCCGTGGTGCCGATATGGTTGGTATTCTTGAAATTCTTGGTAAAGAAACCTCATTATACAGAGCAGAAAAATCAATCAAAAAAGCTGCTATATAATATTAAAAATTCACACAAAAAGACCGGACTTTTGCCCGGCCTTTTTGTGTGTAAAGTTTTGTAACAAAAATACCTCAAAACTCTAAAGTTTTCGCTATAAATGCCGATATAAAAGATGTGGTTACGAAAATGAAAAGAGGTCAAAAATGGAATCTCAAGAAACAATTATGATAGCAAGTAAGGACAATCCCTACAGGGACGCAAATTCTTATTTCATTGTTTCAGTAGATGAAACAGTTGACAGGGAAGATTTTGAAACAGCAATTCAAATCATTGATGAATATGGTAAAGCGGTAACATGTACCGTAGACAAGTTTGTTGAAATATTTGACCAGGAGGGCTTGACCGGATTTATTCTGTAACAACTGAATAACACGTATGAAAAAGTATAGAGGAACCAGTAATGGTTCCTCTTTTGTATTCTACCAAACATTTATGATAAAATTAAAATATGATTGAGTTTAAACATTATACCGTAATGAAAAACGAAGCCGTTGATGCACTAGAATGCAAAGACGGACTGATTTATATTGACTGCACACTGGGCGGCGGCGGCCATAGCGAACTTATACTGAAAAGGATATCCCCGAACGGCAGACTGATTGCTTTTGATATAGATCAAGATGCAATTGACTGTGCAAAAGAAAGGCTGAAAAATTACAATAATTTAACCATCGTAAAAGACTCTTACACAAACATAAAAACCGTATTAAAAAATCTCGGAATAGAGAAAATAACCGGCGGAGTCTTGTTTGATCTTGGAGCATCCTATCACCAGCTAACCAAGCAGGAGCGTGGCTTTTCGTTTTCGAAAGAAGCCCCTCTTGATATGAGATTCAATATGGATGCAGATTTCAGCGCCTATGATGTTATAAACGGATATAGCGAAAACGACCTTGTGAGAATTTTTTCGGAATACGGAGAAGAAAGATTTTCAAAAAGGATTGCAAAAGCTATAACAGAACAAAGAAAATTAAGCCCGATAAAAACAACAACAGAATTAGCCGAGTTGATTGTAAATTCTACCCCCAGGGTTAAATCCAATATCCATCCTGCAACACGGGTATTTCAGGCGGTCAGAATAGAAGTAAATAACGAGTTACAAAATGTTAAAAACACATTAAATGATGTATTGGATTTATTGGACTTTGGTGCTATAATGAGTGTAATAAGTTTTCACTCACTGGAAGACAGAGTTGTAAAACAGGTATTTAAGTACCACTCAACCCGTTGTCACTGTGAACCGAATCAAATGATTTGCAATTGTCCGCCTCCGATTTTGGAGATAGTCAATAAAAAGCCGATAATGGCAACAGAGCAGGAGATAAGTGAAAACCCACCTTCCCGAAGCGCAAAGCTAAGGATTGCAAAGTGCATAAGGAAGTGAAGAGAGTAATGAAGTTTATTTGGTAGGGGAAAAATTGAATTCAGCAAGACTTAAAGTTAAAGAATACAGCTACAATGCCGGCGGATATGCATCTAATCCCGTTAAAGAAGATTCGTCCTCGGTTATTGAGGGTTCATTCTATCAGCAAAAGCCGATGACAGTAAGAGAAATGATTACAAGAAGAATCAATAAAACTCTTACCTTCTTCCTTGGCGTTTCAATTTGCATAACTTTCGTCAGCTATTATATTGCAATGAATTATGAAGCCAAATTAAACAATCTGGATAACAAAATCGTAGCTCTTAACTCTGAAAATCAGGATCTGCAGGCAGAATTAGACAGATATAAGTCTTTTAACAATGTAGATACAAAGATTGGGGAGTTTAATCTTCTCCAAAAAGCAGAAAAAGTTATTGAAGTAACAGCATTAAATACCGATACCAAAACCGTTGTTGTACCTGTTAAAACAACAACTGATCATTACGATTGGGCTATCGGATACTAATAATTAAGATATGTAAATATACTTTAGTTGTATATATCTAATACTTTAGTATGATTTTCTTGAAAATCATTAAAGTTTTTACCTGCCTGTGCCGTATATAATTACAAGAAGGCATGTATTTAGAAGGAAAGATTATGGCTAAAGAAGAGAAAAACGAGGTTGGAGTATCACTTTTCGGGCAATCTGATATGGTTGCAGGCAGTGATCCTATTGAAGAAATGTTTGCCCTTAACCTTGGTGATTTTATCTCTGAAACTCTTATTTCTGAAGAATTTGCGAAGAAAATAAGTATCAGTGCGAACAAAAAAGACAGAATTAAAAATCAATTAAAAGAACTTACAGATATATATTCCACAAAAAATACTCTTTGTGTTTTGAACTTTACATCAGGCGAACAACAGGCAATCTACACTTCTATTGCAAAATCTGTTGTACAAATGCTTGAAGTTAAAGAATGCAAAATATATTTAATTAAAGATGACGAATTGGTTGTAGTAGGCAATTCGTCCGACACAAAAGAAACCACAGATATTTCATTAGCAGACCTCATTTATGAAGATATAATAGAAAAAGGCGACAGTACTTGTATTTCAATGAGAAGTTCAACACTTCCTGTCGGAATGATAGAAATAAAAGCAGATAATAAACTTGAAAAAGATTTTACCGAACTTATCTTGAGCATTGCAAACCTTTTGGGAACCACAATCACACTTCAGATGGAAGTTGAAAGAACAAACGCTCTTATAGAAGCTCCTGATACTGAAGAAATGGAATTAAAACAGGCAAGAGCCGAATTAACAGCTTTGATTGGCGATTTATGTGATTACCAGCAAAACTTTGTTGAAGCTCTGGCAAATGCAGTAGACAGAAAAGGTCAATATACCGTATCTCATTCAAGAAACACCGCAAAACTTGCAAGAAACATCTGCAAAAAGCTTGGTTTAAATGAGAAAACAACAGACTTAATATATTATGCAGGCTTGCTGCAAAATATCGGTAAAATTACATTACCGGAAAAAATCTTCGCAACAAACGGAAAACTTTCTCCGGAAGAATTGCAAAAAATAAAGAATCACACAAATATCGGTGTTAATCTGCTTATGAATATAAACTTCTTATCAGAGGTTGTACCGTATATTACCTACCAAACAGAAAGAGTTGACGGCTCGGGAACACCTGAAGGTCTGAAGGGACAATCAATACCTCTTGGCTCAAGAATTATCGCCGTTGCCGATGCATATTCCGCAATGACTTCTGACAGACCTTACCGAAAAGCTATGGAGCAGGCACAGGCAATTGAAATTATTACCTCAGAAGTTGATAAAAAATGGGACAGAGACGTTGTTAATGCTCTTATACAGGCAGTAAAACAATAAGATTTATAAGATATATAAAAGAGGGCGAAGCTTTTAGCTTCGCCCTCATCGTATGTTAAAATATCTTATACGGATTGAGAATATTATTTGGGTCAAATATTTTTTTGATTTGCCTCATATAATCAAGAGCACCTGCTTCAACAACCTTTGAAATGTATGCTTTTTTCTCAAGTCCTATTCCGTGCTCGCCTGAAATCGTGCCCCCGAGTTTTGCAGTAAGATGATAAATCTCAGATTTTGCAATTTTGTACCTTCTGTATTCGTCTTTATCATCAAAATCAATCGGAATTTGAGGATGTACACTGCCGTCACCAACGTGTCCTACCATACAAATTTCAAGCTTATGACGGGAACAAATCTCCTGAATACCTTTTACCAATTTGGCAAGATTCTCTCTCGGAACAATTACATCATCCGTTGTTACGTTCGGCTTCAATTTTGCACATGCCGGCATTGATGAACGACGGGCAGACCAAATATTATCGGCCTCCTGTTTGTTTCTTGAATACTGAATGCCTGACGCATTGTTATCCCTCAGCACCTGACATACAAGTCCCCTTTGCTCATCCATAACAGCTTTAAATCCGTCAATTTCAATAATCAAAGCTGCTTCTTTATCGGTCATCAAACCTGTCGGATAAAAACTTTCAACCGTACGCAAAGCGTTCTTATCCATAAAATCTACGGTTGTTGGGCACATCTGTTTTTCTATTATCTGATCAACAGATGAGATAGCATCTTGTACATTATCAAAATAAGCCATAATTACCTGTGTACACTGAGGTTTGGCAATAAGTTTAAGGGTTGCTTCAACCACAATACCCAAAGTACCCTCAGAGCCGACAAATAAACTTCCCAGATTGTATCCTGTTGCGTTTTTAATTGTATTTGAACCGGTTCTGATAAGACTACCGTCAGCCATGACAACAAGCATGTCCAAAACGTAATCTTTTGTTGCACCATACTTGAAACATCTTGCGCCTGCCGAATTTTGAGCAATGCTGCCGCCAATGGTTGAAACTTTTAAGTTTGACGGATCCGGCGGGTAAAACAGACCAACTTCTTCCACCTTCTTTTGCAAATCAGCAACAACAACACCCGGCTGAACTCTTGCTGTCATACTCTCTTTATTAATCTCAAGTATTTTATTCATTTTGGAAAAATTAAGAATTATCCCGCCATGAACGGGAACACAAGCCCCTACAGTATTTGTTCCGGCACCTCTGCATATAACGGGAGTCATATGTTTATTCGCAATTTTTACGATTTCTTGTACCTGTTCTATTGATTCAACAAAAACTACGGCATCAGCAATCTCTGTATTCACACCTGCTGTCGCCGAAGCATCAACAGAATACACATAACGTTCTTCGATTTCGGATAAAACGTTATTCTTTGGTAATACTCTATTCAAATCTTTTACTAAACTACTAGTCAACATATGAGGCAAGTTTTTCCACGTTTGTACTCAGCTTTGTCAATTGCTTATCAATTTTTTCAATTTTTCTTGTAACCTTTGAATCATCAATATCTTCAACGGCTGATAAGATTTTTTCCAAAGCCAATTCAAGTCTGTCTATTCTTTCTTGTTGTTCTTCAAAACGCTCTTCGATAGCGCTTATCTTATTTATATGCTTTTCAAAATAAGCAAGTCTTTCCTGCTGTTCATCAAATTTCTCGCCGAGAGTATTTAACAGATTTGTTTGTTCAGGTAAAGACTGCTTCAATTCTGCAATCGCATCTTTTACACTTCCTATTTCTGACGAATTAGCGGATATCATATTCATACTAGCGCTTGCCGAATCAATCCACTCGCCCATGTAAATCAATGCCTGACGCATAACTTTATCCGAAGCGTTTGATTTTTCAAGCAGCTTTGTTACCCTGTCCATTTTCGCCGAAACAGATTTACTTATACCCTCAACACTGTCAAACTGTGTTCTGAGCTCAAGATTATCATTAGATGAGGTCAGTACGTTTTGCAAATCTTCAACGGAATTACCGATTTTGGTGATATTATCCAAAATCGAAGACAAGCCTTCCGATTGAATTTCTTTATCGCTTTCCTGAAGCTCGTTAAGGGCAATACGCATCTTGGCAAGATCTGATTCTATATCCTGCATTGAATATGTATAATCCTGCTGCTCGGAAGAATTTGTAATTTGTTTTAACTGATTTGTAACAATTTCAAGGTTTTTATTAATCTCATCAGTTTTTTCTTCTACGAAGTCTTTGATTTCTTCGGATTCTTCAACAAATGAAACCTGATCAAACACGGTTACAACAGCAGCCATGATTGCTTCTTTCATTTCTTTTAATGTATTTTTAACCGATTGTACACCTTCGGAATTGTCAATATTTTGAACATCCTTATTCAATTCTTCCAGACATTTTTTATAAGCTTCGGTCTTATCACTTTTTTCAAGCTTTTCAATATAATTTGACTGCTCTATAATCAACTCTTTAATTTCATTCAAACTCGTGTCAGAAGGAGCTTTTTCTGCCGGAGCTATGAGTTCATCAATTTTTGCACTCAAATCTTCCAGCATAGAGGTGATAGCTTCATCAGAATCGGTCAGACGGTTCATCAAATCCATCTTTTCATCAACGCCCTGCAAGGTGTACTTGATATCATCAATATCAGCTGTCGGATCTGCGAGAGCCAATACATCAACTTTAGATTCAAGAGAATCAAGTTTTTCTTTAACCCCGTTTATATTATCACCTTCAGATAATTTATCCTCAATCATGCCTAAAATATCTCGGATATCGTCAAAGTCATCTGTGTTATCAACAGAAGCAATAACATCAATTTTGTTATTTATGGCATTCAAAAGTTTTGAAGATTCTTTGTTATTAAGGATTGAGATATTGCCTATAACTTCTTTCAGCTCAGCCATTACTGCCGCATCTGTTGCCGATGACAGCTGGTCAATCTTTTCTTTAATTTCTTCAAGAATACTGTTTATATCAGCATCAAGAGTATATGTCTTAATCTCATTCAGCCAGTTTTTCGGTTGAATAGCCTGCATAATATCATCCATTTTGGAATTGAGTATTGCAAACATCTCATTATCCATAAATGCTGCATCAACATCCGTTTTACCTTTTGCATCTTTTGCCGGCTTTATAATACCCTGAGGTACAATTTTCAGGACATTTTCATTTAATTTTGAAATGTCTTCTTTCAACAAATCAAAAGCCTTTATAAAATCAAAATTGTCAGATCCGACAAGAGTTTTAGAATCATCTATACTTAGATCCTCTAAATTGACAAGATCAACATCTGAAATCTCCTCGCCTGCTTTTGGCAAAGGAGTACTCGAAACGGATATTGTATCCATCTTACTTTTTATTTCAGCCAAAACTTCAGCCAGCTCCGGATTATCATCTGAAAGGTCTTTAATCAAATCTGAACATTTTTCAAAATCGGATTTTAGCCCTGAAATCAGCTCTGCATTGGCTTTTTCGGGAGCCTCAAAAGATTCGGAATCAATATTATCAAATATCGCATCCTCATTCAATTCAAAATCTTTAATTTTTGATTTAAATAAAGATTTTAGATCATCAATAGCGTTTATAATTTCAGTGTTGTTTGCGGCAACCGACAATATCGATTTTAATTCTTTGTGCTGATCTGAAAGTTGAGTGCTTATAGCCTCCTTAACCTCGTTGGCAGCCTCAGAAACAATATTTTTTTGAGCCTCATTAAAGTTTTCAATGTTTTTCAAAAACTCTTTAAACTCTTTCATTTGTTTCGGATCCGGCAGCGAAATATTGCCTATCGCCAAATCAATATCTTCTTTTAAATTATCAAGCTTGATTATAACCGAATCAATATCCCCGAGGAAGAAATCCCTAAGATTACTTTCGGTTGCTGACAACGCATTGTGAACTTTTTCATATTGATCTTCAAGCTTGTCAAATGTACTCCTTGAATATTTTGTAACCACTTCAAGTTCAGCCGCAATATCACCGTGCAAAGTGTCAAAAGCTGCCTTAAGTTCTTCGTCTTTTCTTTCTTTGATAGATTCACAGAAAGACTGCATCATATCTTTTATCGGCATAAGTTCTTTCAGCAGCAATTCTGATTGATTATTGGCATGATTTATAACGTCGGAATTAACCCACTGCAGCGTTTGCTGAATATCGGACAACTTGTCATCAGCAATTGCCAGACGTTCGTACATATCTGAAGAACCTTCGCTGCCCAGTTTAATATCCTTGATAAAATCAAGTAAAACAGAAGTTTTTTCTTCAATTAACTCTGCACTATAACTAAACCCTGACTGGATATTAGACTCAAAGCCCGAGCTGATTTGTTCCAAAGATTCTTTTATATCGGTAAGATTATCCGAAACAAAACCTGAAACAGAGCCGTCAGCAGGAGAAACATTATCAAACGAGCTGATTATATCCTTCAAAGATGCCGCCGCATCAGAAATCTCACCGATTGCAGCACGCATATCTTTTTTACGGTTTTCCTGCGTATTATCAATAAGATAGCGTATGTCATCCAGTTTTAAAATTATATTAGTTAAATTATTTTCATTTTCCGAATGATATCCGTTAATTATTTCCTCAATTCCTGCAATCTTGAACTGAACATCGTCTTTTCCTGCATCATTTGAGGTGTCAAGAAGTACTTTTATTTCTTTCAGATAATTCTCAATTGTAGAAACGGTGTCTTTTCTGAGCTTTTCTATTTCGCTCACGTTAGATTTTTTATTTGAAAGTATTTCCTTAATTTCGGAAATTTCTGCTTTTACGGCCTCCGGATCTGTGACTTTCATGTTTTCTATATAGTCAGAAAGTGTAGTCAGTTTCTCATCAATCGGAGTAACCTGTTTTGCAATAGCTTCTTCTATCGCGGAAACGTTAATCTCCGATATTTTGTTTAGGATTGATTTTTGGTAATTATAAATCTCATCAAAGTTGTTGTTTGAATTATTTATATCTTCCCCGACTTTATCAACAAAATTCTTCAAATCCTGAACGAAGTTTTCAAATTCTTCTCCTGTCAGAACGTACTCAATAGATTTTTGCAGTTCGGACAATTGAACTATCACTGAATCATTGTGCATTTCAGCCGTATTAATAAAGTCATTTTTCAAATCTTCTATAAGCTGATAAACCTCAGATACAGTCCTGTTTACCTTTTTCACATCAACATTTTTAGACAACTCTTCAATGTTGCTAACAATTTCTTCTGTGGTTTTCAATATGCTCAGGACTTCTTTTTGCTCAGCTTTTTCCTCAACTTTTGACAGTATCTGTTCTGAATTTTCTTTGATATTCGAATCCTGAAGCCATTTTTCCATAGAAGCCGTTTTGTTATAAATATTTTCAAATTCATTATCAAAGTTCAGCTTGTCAATCATCTCTTCTATATCATCAGCCTTGCCCATAAGAGACTCTACATCTTCTTTTGAAGCTACACCCTGCAAGTTTTCAACAAGGCTCAGTTGATTGTTATTCAGATCCTGAATATCATCATGCTTTGGCAAAGTGTCAATCATGTCAGCAACGCCATCAACTTTATTCATAAGAGATTTCATTGTTTCCCGGCTTAATTCGTCATTATCAAGCAACTTATCAACATCATCTTTTTGCGGAAGCATTGTAAGCATCTTTGAAATATCTTTTTTAATTTCATAGCTTTCATGTTCAAAAGATATTTCATCAACAGCTTTCATTAGTTTTTTCGAAATAGCCTCATTGATGTCAACAATAATCTTTTTAGCCGTACCGAGCTCAGAAGCAAAAGTATTGATTTGAGTATCAAGCTCTTTAACATCCCCCTTCACCTGAGTAGCCAGCAAATCATCATGAATTTCTTTTATCTTGTTGTACACATTCTGCAAAGACTGTTCAAGAACAGAAACATCTGCCAAAGAATCAATATTTTTAGTAATTCCGACAAGTGCACGTTTTACTTCACCGGTATTTTCTGATAACTCATCCACCTTACCGGACAAGTCACTAAACTGCTCTTTACTGGCATTTGCATCATACAATTCTTCCAGTTTTTCGGATATTTCACCTGTTCTTGTAATAATTGAATCTACTGCAACCTGTGTTATTTTAAGACTTTCCGCACTTGCAGTAGTCTGAAGAATACTTTGCAAACTCGCTTCTCTTTTGTCCATCGCTTTCAAAAACGATATAACCTCGCCGACAGCTTTGTACATATCGTCAATTTGCGCTTTGATCTCAGCATTTGCTGAAGTCTGGTCTAAAGATATAAGATTTGACAGGACATTTTTCAAATCCACGCTCAGGGTATCAATAGAATTTCTGTAGGTTTGATTAAGGTTTTCAAAATCGTTTCTGATCAGGGATATCGTACGAACGATTTCTTCTTTATCAACGGTAGCGGAGTTCATGTCAGATATTTTTGCTTCTATAGCCGTTATCATTGATTTTTGCTGTCTTACTTCTACATAAAAATTATTTAAATTTTCAGAAAATACATCAAATAATTCTCTCAAATCTTTTGTTTTAATATTGTCATCTTTACTGTTGAATATGGATTTTAAAGCCTTTTCAATATCCGAAAAGCGATCAGATGTTGTCTGATATTTATTATCCAAAGATCTTGTAATATCCTGTAAATATGACTTTATCAAATCAGCAGACAGTGCATTTTTGTCCATTGTATCAATTTTACCGTTCATGCTGTTCAGCAAACGTTTAAAAGATTCTTCGTTAGTGGTGTTAGCCCTTCTTATCTCCCGTAATAAATCCAATATTTGTTCTAATTCCTGAGCCATTGTCCTATCCTTAAAATATATCCCTACCATAACATAATACCAAGCATAGAAATTTTAGTAAATTTATAACGCTGAATTTATTACAAATGTTAAGATTTGAGTAATAAAAAATATTGTTGGTGCTATGATATACTTAATATCAGTTTTTAATAGGAGGCGGGAACATCGTGAGTCACATTGTTATAGACAAAACCAAATGCAAAGCTTGTTATTTATGCATAAAAGAATGTCCGAAAAATCTCCTCAAAGTCTCTGATGAGACCAATAATCTGGGGAATCATATTGTTGAGTTTTGTGACAAAGACCACGAGTGTCTTGGATGTGCTATGTGCGCAACCAGATGTCCTGATTTGGCGATTACAGAGGTATACAGAGGATAAAACATGGCAACAGAATGCGTAATAGGTAAAAAAGTGTTGATGAAAGGTAATTATGCAATCACAAATGCAGCAGTATTAGCGGGTTGCCAATGTTACTTCGGGTATCCGATTACACCGCAGAGCGAAATCGGAGAATTTATGAGCGGTAAAATGCAGGAACTCGGCAGAGCTTACGTTTCCGCCGAAAGTGAACTTGCTGCGATAAATATGACAATGGGAGCATGCTCAACCGGGGTAAAAGCAATGACATCTTCATCATCTTGCGCGGTATCGCTGATGCAGGAAGGTTTGTCGTATGCGACAACGGATGAATTACCGGTTGTGCTGGCCAGTGTTATGCGCGGAGGCCCGGGATTAGGAAATATTTACCCGTCTCAAGGTGATTATTTTCAGGCTACAAAAGGGGGCGGAGACGGAGATTATAAGCTCATAGTCCTTGCACCGTCAAACGTTCAGGAATGTGCGGATTTGACATATAAAGCATTTTATCTGGCTCACAAGTACAAAAACCCAACAATGCTTTTGGCTGATGGGCTTTTAGGACAAATGATGGAGCCTGTTGAGTTTAAACCGTACCCATACCCTGAAATTGATAACAGTGGCTGGGCTTTGTCAGGAAAACAGGGAAGAAAAGCAAGAATTATAAGATCATATGGCCCGTTAGCCGATGACAGATGTGAATTTTTGGAAAAACTTTATAAAAAATACGAGACAATAGAGCAAAACGAAACAGAATGGGAAGAAATAGG
>JAFYDY010000003.1 GCA_017544545.1 bacterium | reverse complement strand
TATCGGTGTCGGCGCAAGAGAAATCGGATATCTTTTCGGGCAGTACAAAAGAATCAGAAATGCATATGAAGGCGGAGTTCTCACCGGCAAGGCCACATACTACGGCGGTTCTTTGGCAAGAACAGAAGCAACCGGCTACGGTCTTCTATTCTTTACAAGAGAAATGCTTGCCGCACACAACCAAACCCTTCAGGGCAAAACCGTAACAATATCGGGCTCCGGAAACGTTGCAATTTATGCCTGCGAAAAAGCAACTGCCATGGGTGCTAAAGTTGTTGCAATGAGCGACTCAAACGGCTGCATTTATGACGAAAACGGCATGGATCTTGACCTTGTAAAAGAAATTAAAGAAGTAAAACGCGGAAGAATCAAAGAATATCTTGAAAAACATCCGAATGCTAAATATATGGAAGCAACAGACGAGGATTCCCCTGTCTGGACAATCAAAACAGACATCGCTCTTCCTTGCGCAACTCAAAATGAATTAACCCTTAATTCAGCAAAGAAATTAGTTGAAAACGGAGTGATAGCAGTTGCGGAAGGTGCTAATATGCCATGCACACAGGAAGCAACAGATTATCTGCTCGAAAAGGGTGTTCTTGTAGGTCCTGCCAAAGCCGCTAATGCAGGTGGTGTTGCAACCTCCGCTATTGAAATGTCACAAAACAGCATGAGATTTTATTATACCTTTGAAGAAGTTGAAGCCAAGCTTGAACAAATTATGGTAAACATCTTCAATGCGTGTAAAGATGCATCAGATCACTACGGCTGCCCCGGTAATTACGTTGCCGGCGCAAATATTGCAGCCTTCAGAAAGTTAGCAAAATCTATGCGTGCACAAGGCATTGTATAAAACCGATAAACAAATTTAAAAAGCCGATTTCTTTAAAAGAGGTCGGTTTTTTTCATTTTTTGCCGGTAAGTAATTTGGTATTACAAAACCAAAGGTGCATATACCGTCAGAATTGCTTTTTGCATATACTCTGCCCTTATGTTTTTCTATTATCTGTTTGACAAGAAAAAGCCCCAACCCTTTTTCCGAATTATTGTAATAGGAATCTCTTGTCCTGTAATACTTGTCAAAGATTCGGCATAATTCTTCCTGCGGAATTTGTTTGCTTACATTTTCAATATAAAATTCAAAACTGTTTTCCGAAACATTTATATTAATGTTTATCACAGTGTTGCAATAGCCATAGGTTAAAGCATTTGACAACAAATTCAATATAGCTCTTTTTATCTGTAATCTGTCCGCAAAAATTAGACAATGCTCCGACAATTTCCGCAAATCTATAATCTGATTCTTTTCTATACGCAGGCTTTTTGTCTCTTCGCACAGTTCTTCAACAAGATCAGTAACGTTAAACTTTGTTCTGTTCAAAATTATTTTTCCAAAATCCGAATACGCTTTTAAGATTATCTCAATTAAATTTGCCATATATGCACAAGAACCTGACATCAATTCCACAACTTCTGACTGCTCAGCAGTTAAACTGCCGAAGGCCCCGTCTTTAAGCAGTTTGAGTGTGGCTGACTGCGAATTAGTGGGAGTTTTAAGATCATGAACCAGACTTGTCAGAAAAAATTCCTGCGCTGATTGCTGTTCCTTTAAGGTGTTCAACTTCTTTTTCAGCGCAAAATTATAACAACTCAAGCCGGTTGCCGTAATAAACAGTATAAAAATAATTGTACAAAACATTATATTCACAAAACTATTCTATGAACTAAATTGTCAATGCAAATTAGCCAGACGGATAATATATAAAAAAGCGGCCTTTGTATATAAAGCCGTTTATATAATAAAAAACCATGCAATTGGGGTAACTGCGTGGTTTTAAAGGGTAAATGAAAAGAGTTAAGTCTTTATCAGTAATCACTATGCCATATATGGCAAGTGGATATATGTTGATTCAGTCTTTACTGTTTGTCTTTTCGGGGTGCATAATGTATTATAAGCCTTAACAAAATTGTACTTTAAAGCTTTGATAGGGTTTGTTTGAACCATATCAGCCTTTTGAGCCTCATACATGTCTTTTTCAAAGTTAATTCTTGTGTTCTGGTTCTTTTCTAAAGACATAAGGCCTACTTTGTTATTTTGTGCTATATTTTGGTTTTGGTTTTCACCAAATGATATGTATTTCTTATTAAATTTATATAATTTTATAGGATTTATTGCTAACATGAGTTACCTCCTTTTGTTATTAAGTGTTAAATTAACACTTCATCTAACACATATTACTATAGATGATATAAAAAATTTTGTCAACCCCTATTATGAACTTTTGTTAAGAGTTGTACATTCAGTGGATATCATACTTTGGGCATAAAGTGTACAAAATGCACTTATTGCACCGAGGAGAGCTTATTCGTTCTTTTGTATTAATTATCCGGTTGGGTAATATTTATTTGTAATATATTGTTCAAATTATTGTTATATGTGAAATATCTTTACAAAATTTGAGCATGCTTTTTTATCAGAAATTGATGCCGGAACACGCACCCTTGATAATATATAAAATTGTACTAATTACACTTGTTATGATTTTTCTATCACGATTCACTTAAATAATTGTGACAAAAGTCTCAAATCTGTTTACAAAATCGGATTAAAACGCTATTATTGATACAAGGGAGATAAAAATGAAAGAAAATAATAAAAAGAATATTGAAAAACTTGAAAAATCTTTAAACAGATCCACTCTTGTAAACAATGCAGAACAATTGGAATTGCTTATTGAAAGAGTAAAAAAAGCTCAGAAAATATACTCTTCCTATACTCAGGAACAGGTGGATAAAATTTTTAAAGCTGCGGCATCAGCCGCAGACAAAGCCCGTATCCCACTTGCTAAAATGGCAGTTGAAGAAACCGGCATGGGCGTTGTTGAAGATAAAATCATAAAAAATCATTATGCATCCGAATATATATATAACAAGCATAAAAACGCTAAAACATGCGGTATCATAAGTGAAGATAAAACCAACGGGACAAAGATTGTTGCAGAACCTTTGGGAATTATTGCAGGAATTATTCCCACAACAAACCCAACATCAACGGCAATTTTCAAGTCTTTAATTTCGTTAAAAACAAGAAACGGTATTATCTTTTCACCACATCCAAGAGCCACAAAATCAACAATTGAAGCCGCAAAGTTAGTACTTGAAGCGGCAGTAAAGGCCGGGGCTCCGGAAGATATTATCGGCTGGATTGATGTTCCGTCCGTTGAGCTTTCAGGACAATTAATGCAGCATAAAGACATTGCCTGCATTCTTGCGACTGGCGGGCCCGGAATGGTCACTGCCGCATATTCATCAGGAAATCCTGCACTGGGTGTAGGTCCCGGAAACACTGCTGCCGTTATAGATGAAACCGCCGATATTAAAATGGCAGTATCCTCAATATTGATGTCAAAAACCTTTGATAACGGTATGATTTGTGCTTCAGAACAATCTGTTATCGTTGTTGAAGACGTATATGAAGAAGTTAAGGAAGAATTTGAATACAGAGGGGCATATATTGTAAGCAAAGCCGAACAAAAGAAAATGGCTGATTTGCCGGTAATTGACCCCAAAAGAGGAACTGCACACCCTGCTATTGTCGGACAACCGGCATATAAAATTGCAGAACTTTCCGGCTTCAAAATTCCCGAAACATATAAAATATTACTTGTTGAAAGACCTAAAGTTGATTGGGATGACCCGTTTTCAAGAGAAAAATTGTCACCAATCCTGACTATGTATAAAGCAAAAGACTACAAACAGGCAGCTGAAATGGCATATGAACTGGTTTCAAAAGGAGGAGCCGGACACACGGCATCTCTTCATACAGATGCAAGAACAACCGAAAGAATTGATGAATTTGCAGAATTGATGCCGGCATGCCGTGTTATGATTAATTGCCCGTCATCTCAGGGTGCAATCGGAGACTTATACAATTTCAAATTAGAACCGTCAATGTCGCTGGGCTGCGGCTCTTGGGGGAAAAATTCCGTATCGGGCAATATCGGGGTAGAAAATTTATTGAACTATAAAACAGTTGCTGAAAGGAGAGAAAACATGCTGTGGTTTAAAGTTCCGCAAAAAATATACTTCAAAAGAGGTGCTACAGACTTGGCTCTTCGTGAATTACAAGGTAAAAAACGTGCATTTATTGTAACAGACAGATTCCTCTTTAACTCAGGAGCTATATACAGTATAACCAATGTTTTGGAAGAACTTGATATAGATTATCAAATCTTCTTCGATGTTAAACCTGATCCGACACTAGCAACAGTAAATCAGGCACTGGATATTATCAGACCGTACGAGCCGGATGTAATCATTGCATTGGGCGGCGGTTCACCTATGGATGCGGCTAAAATTATGTGGCTGATGTACGAACAGCCGGATACAAATTTCAGTGATATTTCAATGAGATTTATGGATATCAGAAAAAGAATTTGCCAAATCCCTGATCTAGGTAAAAAGGCAACCATGGTATGCATTCCTACAACCTCTGGTACAGGTTCTGAGGTTACGCCATTCTCTATCATAACCGATGATAAAACCGGCGTAAAATATGCTATTGCGGATTATGCACTAACACCAAGTATGGCAATCATTGATCCGAATTTTGTTGATGGGATGCCAAAAGGACTGACAGCAGCTTCCGGTATCGACACTTTGGTTCACTCTATTGAAGCCTATGTATCCTGTATGGCAACCAACTTTACCAATTCAAACGCATTGGAAGCCACAAAACTCGTATTCAAATATTTAGAAAAAGCGTATAAAGAGGGTTCAAACAACCCGATAGCAAGAGAAAAAATGCACTATGCCGCAACAATTGCCGGCATGGCATTTGCGAATTCCTTCCTCGGACTGTGTCATTCTATGGCACACAAACTTGGTGCCAAATTCCATATACCACACGGAGTTGCAAATGCACTGTTAATCAGGCAGGTAATTAAATACAATGCCGTTGATTGTCCTAAAAAACAGGCAACTTTCCCTCAATATAAATATCCGAACGCAAAAACAAAATATGCCCAAATTGCTGACGAATTAGGTATCAACGGAAAAGATGATGACGAAAAAGTTGAAAAGCTGATTAAAGCAGTTGATAAACTGATGAAATCAATAGATCTGCCTAATTCTATCAAAGATTTTGGTGTAACGGAAAAGGATTTTTACGAAAATCTTGATGAAATGGTTGAACTTGCATTTGACGATCAATGCACAGGGGCAAATCCGGCATATCCTTTGATGACAGATATCAAAGCTATTTATGAAGATGCATTCAATGGCGTCGTGAGAGATTACTACCCTTCAGCCGTAAAAAAAGCAGCAAAAAAACCCGTCAAAAAAACAAGTAAAACTAAAAAATCAAAATAATATAAATCTTAAAGCGGCCGGTGAAAACACCGGCCGCTTTTGTTTTAACCTCTTGTTGAAGCAGAAACTGCAATAACTTTTTTCCTCTTCTTACGGGATTCAATTTCTGTTTCTTTATTAAATCTTGCAAGTTTTTTCTCGGCTTTGTCATCTGTTTCTGTTTTATCAACGCTGTTAGCATTTGCTGTTGCGGATGCCGCAATTAAATTAACTTCTTCAATAGATGCTACACGTGATTTATCTAATTCTTGTGCATCAGCCGTATTTCGTTTCAAGCCGTTTCTTGTTATTGTCAGGAACGAGTTACCCGTTTTTTCACTTGAATCAACATCAATTTTATCGTTCTTAGCGGTGGCGTGAACAGCAAGACCTGCAGCACCTGTTGCCGCTGCAACCAGACCTGTTTTTTCTTCAATGTTACCCTGAGTAACCATAACTCTGCCCTGAACCATCATTGCAAGACCCAAAACATGCTGGGCGATATTTGGTCCGGCTGAAGTTAAAAGACTTGTTCCGGTCATATACATAAGTGCACCGGCAAATCCTCTTCCAAATCCAACACCAAAAGTGCCGGCACCGACAACTAATGTCTTTTGGGAAACATCCAGTTGTTCATCAATTTTATTATTAAAATCTGTTATTTCACTTTTTAGAACTGCTCTGTCATTTTGAACATTTTCTATTGCATCATTAATTGAAGATATGTTGGAATCAAATTTGTCAATTCCGTTTCCTGCAGTATCTTGCATTGCTCCTGCAAGATTTTGAACATTTGTCTGACCCTGTTCAAAGGTTTCAACATCTCCTTCTTCCGCAGCTTTTTGAATCTGGTCATTTTCATTTTCTATCTGAGCTTTTGTTTGTGCAGATTTTTGTTCCTGCTGCCTTGTAATTGCCTCAGCTAAATTTTTGTTTTTATCAATTGATTCATCTATCTTTCTGATTGCTGCCAGTTTATTGTTAAAAGAAGTTTCTTTTTCATGAGCGGAAGAAGTTGAACTCAAAACGTCCTGAGTTGCTTTAATTGTTGTTATTGTAGCATTTGTTGCTCCGGCTATACTAAATTCTTTTTCAACATCATATGCTTCACGTGCATTGGGTTCTTCGCTTGCAGTTGTTTCATTAACCTCTGTGCTTTGTGAATTAGATTTTGTTTCACTCTTCTTTGTTAGGGTGTCTGTTGCAGAATTTTGAGCCTTTGCAGTGTTGTTATTTTGATTATCTTTTCCTTCCGGAGCTTTAACATTATCCTGAGCTTTATTACCCTGCGTTTCATCAGCATTAACTTTTTGTACAGGGGCTGCAGCATTTGTAGTATTGGCTTTTGGCTGAACCTGCGGGGCTGCTTCATCAATTTTTATTGCTGAAATTTCAGGTTTTGCAGTTGTTTCCAATGCATTTATTGTCGGTTCTTCCGGGCTAACCGGAGATTCTGCCTCTGTATTATTGGATGTTGAAGCAACTTCAATATCTGTTTCAATACCTACAGATTTTTCTGATTCTGTAATCGCAGCTTCGTTATTTTTAATTTCTGCTTGTGCTGTTGTATCAACTCCTGCGACTTCTTTTGTCACAACTTCAGCCGCAGCAGCAGTACCGACAGATGCCATACCGACACCTGTTGCAATTGTTCCTGTTGTAAGTTCTAACATTCCTTCTGAAAGCAGCATTGAACCTGCTGAGAATATACCCATGCCGGCTATTACGGTCGGCGGATATAATGAATGCATCATAACTGTTCCCGCAAGAACCATATTCGCACCGACTGTACCGTCAACATAACCTCTTGCAACCGTTCCGATTCCGACGGACATTGTTTGGCCGGCAACTTTTTGTGTTGTTCTTCTTGCCTGATCAAAGGTTGTTGCATCCCCTTTCAGTACATTTGCAAATGTTTTGCTTCTCGCAGTTGAAATTTTACTTTTTTCGGAAGCTGCCATAACCCCTTCTGTTAATACTGCATCGCTTTCTTGAACTGAAGCAATATTTTGTACCAAAGCCGCTTTTTCGGGAGAATTATTATTTTGCTCCTCAACAGGTGCAGCAGCCTGAGTATTTTTCGGCTCGACAGTAACAGCATCTTCTGTTTGTTCCGGTATAGCTTCTGCCGCAGGAACTTCTTGCTGTGCTGAATTCAGCTCGTCTAACTGCATAAGGAAAATTTCTTCCTGTGATAAATTAGCCTGATGTTGTGCCTGAACAGAATTTACTTCTTGTTCCAGAGCCTGCACATCTTTTTGAGCTTGTGCCGTTTCCTTCTTCAGATTTTTTTCTTCTTTTATTGCTTTAATCTGTGCTGATATCATATCTGATGTTGAAGCTAGCGTTGTTTCTGTAGCCTGAACAGAGTTTGGAGCAGAAAATTCTTTTTCAACTTTATACTTATCGCCCGGATTTTCATTTTGTGAATTTTCTTTATCCTCTGTTTTATTAGAAGAATCTTCACCTGTTACGCCAACAGCTTCTTTTGTTTTTCCGGTTGTTTCTTCAACTTTTGCGGAATACTCGGTTGCAAAAGTAACAAGTTTTTGGGTATTTGCCTCTTGGATACGGTTGGTTGTGTGAATATCCGTTACATCCAAGTCTTTACCTTTTTGTATTGTAATAGTTGAAATATCTTCTGTTCTTATTCCGTACAAAGTACTTGTAGACAGACCATTTCCGTCTATTCTTATACTATTGACGGGAACAGGGAGTCTGCTTGGAGCATACTGTCTTTCAATACTTGATAAATCTGTTGCATCCTGAATTGCCTTTGTAATAATCTCTTCGTTATTCGCTATTTTTTCATTTAATTTATCAATTTGTCCGAGGAATTCATCCAAATCGGCAGCGCTTGATTCAAGCTTGAACATTACGCCGCTTTCTGCGCCTTTCAATTCCTGCGTTAGCTTATTAAATCTTCTTTCTTCAAGCTTGTTTAATTTTCCTGCTTCTCTTTTTTCGTTCAGTTTTTTCCATTCATTTGTTTTTTCTTCAAGCTTTTTAAATTCCATATCTCGGAAGAAAGCTGATCTTGTCTGAATAGATTTAGCCTGATTTTTTGTTTTGTTATATTCTTCAATTTCATTGTCTGTTTCTTTTTCTGCTTTTTCAATTTTAGCAATATCATTCAACGCCTGAGTTCTGAGCTTTGTTAATTCATCAGAGCCCGTTGCATCGTCAGTTGTATTGCTATCATCAGCCGCTGCATCGTCTGATACAACAACATAATCAGTAACATCAGCCTGTTGTTGTGAATGTGCCCATTCAATAACTTCCTGCGGTATTTGGTAACCGTCTTGTTCCATCTGAAGAATTTCTTCATAGGAATACTGAGCCCATTCCATATCTTTTATGTCGCAACCGGCAAGACTGTTTTTAAAAATTCCTCTTTGTCTGCTCAAATGCTCCTGATGTGTCAGGGTTTTTGCATAATCCAAATAATAAGCATCCGTGTATGCCGTTTCTGAAGCGTGGTTCGGGTCTGTTTCGTGTAAAGCTTTTTGTTTAGCCTTTAATTCCTTTGCCTTCTCGATTTCCACATCAGTAAATTTGGCAAGGTACTCGTCTGTTACCCCATTCAAATCAACACTGGATGGGGAATATTTGCCAATTTCGTTCTGACGAATTTTAAAATTAACTTTTTCTCTTTGTACTTTTTGAGATCTCATGAGTCCTTTTATCCTTATGATTAGATAATTCTCATGTCGGATTTATATGGACAAATCTTTAAACTTTTCCGGCATTTTAATGCTTTAATTTACAAAAATTTACATATTGAAAAATTTTCTGAAAAATTTAAGTATGACAAGAGTTCTATAATTCTCACCTTTTGAAAATTTTGTCTAAAAATGGCTCTGTGTGGACATCAAGTCATGTTTATAATAATCTTGGTAATATATTGTAATATTTTTACAATTTTTGGTAATTGTTTATGAGAAAAATAATCCTAACATCAACTATACTTGCAGGGCTTTTTGTCGGCTTTTTTGTGCCTCAGGCAGATGCCCAGAAACTTACAAGAAAACAAAAAAAAGAAAATGCTCTTATAAATATTGCACAGGTAAGTTTTGAAGATAAACAGTATGACACTGCCGTTGAATACTATACAAAAGCTCTTGTAATCAATCCTCAAAATGCCGAAACATATGCACAAAGAGGAAACGCCCTATTTTTACTCGGGCAGTATAAAGATGCTATTAAAGATTATTCCACAGCGATTGAACTTGATCCAAGCAGAGAAAATACTTATTATAATCGCGGGATTGCTAAAGCTAATATGAACGCTTTTGAAGAAGTGTTGGAAGATTATACAAAAGAAATTGAGCTGAACCCCGACAATGCAAATGCGTACCTCAACAGAGGAACAACAAAAGTCTTGCTGAAAAAGTACGAAGAAGCAATAGAAGATTTTTCCAAAGTTATTGAACTTGATACCAAAAACGAGCTTGGCTACTTCAACCGCGGAATTGCAAAAAGGCACAATGATGATTATCAAGGCGCCATTGAGGACTATACAAAAGTTATAGAATTAAACCCCAAAAATATAGAAAGTTATAACAACCGAGGGGTCGCAAAATTTTATTTGAAGGATTACAAGGGAGCCATTGAAGATTACACAAACGTAATTTCTTTAAATAAAAATTTCAAAAGGGCATATTATAACAGAGGAATTGCAAATCTCGGAATAAAAAATTATGAAGATGCCGTCCTGGATTTTACAAAAGAAATTGAGATTAATCCCAAGAACGATTCTGCATATTACGAAAGAGCAATCGCTCAGGCAAAACTTGAACTTAATTCTGCAGCAATTGAAGATTACACAAAAGCCATTGAATTAAATCCCCAAAACGCAGATTATTACGCAGACAGAGCAGCCTTTATAAGCAAAACTAACGGGGATCTTGATAAGGCTTTGGAAGATATAAATAAAGCTTTGGAATTAGATAAACACGATTCTGAAAAATTTCTGACACGAGCTATTATCAACTGCAAAAAAGAAGAATATTTGCCTGCGATTGATGATTTAAATATTGTTCTCCAAATGGTTCCGGATAACAATCAGGCACGCGAATTGCGCTCTTATGCAATAAAATCCTTGAACACCGAAGGGAAAAAATAATTCCGGCCGGCTTTGTTAATTCTGTTGTATATAATCATTCGCAATGATATAATATTTTCATAGATAAGGAGAGAAACTATGGAAATAAAAATTGTGGAGAACACAAAAGACATCTCATGTGATGTTCTGATTGTCAATAAATACGAAGGTGAACAAACATCAAACGAACTTATAAATGAATTTACACCCGAAACCTTTAAAGGTAAAGCCGGCGAAATGTTTATTTTACACACTCACGGCAAACGTCCGTCAACATACATTTTGGCTGTCGGATTCGGAAAAGAAGATAAACTTGACAGAAATGTCATAAGAGAGAACGTTGCAAAAGCTATCAGAAAATGTATTGAACTGAAGGCAAAAACCGTTGCTTTTGACATTTCAACAACTCAAATCTTCGGAATTTCAGCAATAATAGGGGCTAACATTGCAAACTATCATTTTGACAAATACAAAACAAAAAAAGAACACCGAATTGAAGAAATTTATGTTACTCAAGATTCTCCACACCTTGAACAAACAAAATACATAGCAGACGCAATGAATTTTACAAGAGATCTTGCAAATGAACCGGCAGCTTATGCAACACCGTCTAAACTCGCCGATATAGCACAAAGCATTGAGGGTGTTGAGACAAGAGTTTTTGAAAAAGAACAAATAAAACAAATGGGGATGGGAGCATTTTATGCCGTTGCAAGAGGAAGCGAAGAACCTCCGAAATTTATTCATATGAAATATTCATCTCCGACACCGCTTAAAAAAATTGCAATCATCGGCAAAGGTCTTTGTTTTGACAGCGGCGGACTTGACCTTAAACCGGCATCGTCCATGCTG
>JAFYDY010000002.1 GCA_017544545.1 bacterium | reverse complement strand
GCCTTATATTGTCTGATTGCCTCAATAAACGGCAAAGATTCAATGTCACCGATTGTACCGCCGATTTCTATAATATGAAAATCAGGATTAAATTGTTTTGTTGCACCGACAATCCTTGATTTAATTTCGTTTGTAATATGCGGAATTACCTGAACTGTCGCACCCAAATAATCCCCGCGTCTTTCTTTTTCAATAACTTTTTGATAGACACTACCCGAGGTTACATTGTTATATTTACCCAAATTTGTATCGGTAAATCTTTCATAGTGTCCCAAATCTAAATCTGTTTCCGCACCGTCATCCGTAACAAAAACCTCACCGTGCTGAAACGGACTCATTGTTCCCGGATCAACGTTGATATACGGATCAAATTTCTGGTTAATTACACTGTACCCTCTGGAGCGCAGCAACCTGCCCAGAGACGCTGCAACAATCCCTTTTCCCAAGGAACTGACAACACCACCTGTTACAAATATATATTTTGTCATAAAACAAACCCCTCTTGCATATTAGCTATATGCAGGTATAATATTTAACCCTGTTTACCTTAATTAATTTTCGGAACTTTGAAAAATCCGTTTTCTTCTTCAGGAGCATTTGACATCAATGCTTCTTTTGAAATTTTTTGTTCCGGTATATCTTCTCTCATAACATTCACAAAATCAATAACCTGAGCCATCGGTTTAACATTGGATGTATCAACTTCATTCATTTGATCAACATATTTCAAAACATCACCAAGCTGTTTTGTATATAAAACTTTTTCTTCTTCGGTCAATTCTAATCTTGCCAATTTTGCTACGTGCTCTACATCTTTGACTGTTATCATATATTTAGCTCCTTAAATACTCTATAAATCTATACTAACATAAAAAATCTGCCAAAGAATAGTATATTAAATTAATTTAAAATTTAGCAATAATACAAAAAATATGGTATATTATAGATTGTTCTGGAGGAATATGGAAACAAAAGTTTCGGATTTGGAAAAGCTGGAAGAGCTTATATACAGCTATAAACACGAGCAGGATGTTAAGAAAAAACATGTTGAATACCTCAGACTGATTGAGGAATCACTTAAACTCGTCAAAAGAATTGTGGCAAATTTTTATCCTCTGCCATCAACCATAACCAAAGATGATTTGGTACAAGTTGGTGCAGTCGGGGTTTTGTCAGCAATTGAAGCTTACCGAATTGAAGAACGAGGCAGCTTTAAAACATATGTTAGTAAAGTGATAAAAGGGAAAATTTTTCATTATCTGAGAGATAAGGCCAATCTTGTAAAACCTCCCAGAGAAAGTGTTGAAAATCTTTCCAAAGTAAAAGAAGCAATGGACAAATTATCAGAACATTCTGATTCACAGCCTTCAATAGAAGAAGTTGCAAAAATGGTAAATCTGCCTTATGAAAAGGTTGAAGAGATTATGAATATTGAACTTATAAAAAACATGATTTCATTAGACCAAAACGTTTATACCGCAGACGGAAATGAAACATTGTTGGACAGAATTCAGTCTGAAGAAACATCAAATTTTGAAGAAGCATACGCCAACAAAAAAATTTTAGAAAACGCTATCAATAAACTTTCGGAAAATGACAGAATTGCGATTTCAATGTATTATATAGACGGAGAAGCAAGAAAAGAGATAGCAAAACGACTCAATGTTTCTCAAACTCAGGTTTCCAGAATTTTAAAAAGAGCATTAAATAAATTGTACATAATCATAAGAGAAGACATGCCCGAAGGCATTTTATAAGGAGGACAAAATGGCATTTTCGCTGATAGTATTAGGGTTTATATTTATTATTGGACTTGTAATGGGAAGTTTTTTAAACGTCGTTATATTACGAACTGTTAGCGGGGAATCCATTGTATTTCCGGCTTCAAAATGTCCGAAATGTCAAACTCCGCTCAAGTGGTATCATAATATTCCGGTTCTTTCATATATTTTCTTAAGAGGAAAATGTGCGTTCTGCAAAGAACATATCAGCATACAATATCCGATAGTTGAACTTTTAACGGGAATACTTTTTGTGGCATTATTTATAAAATTTTGCAATCCGTTTGATGAACTGCTGGGAATGGCAGTAATGAATCCTATAAGCTGGTATCAGGCCGGGGTTTACATTATCGCGCTGATTGCGACTTGCCTTTTCATTGCTATTGCAGGTACAGATATAATTGAGAAAAAAGTATCCGATGCACATACCTATTCTCTAATCGGACTGGGAATAATTTCAGCAATCATATATTCAACAATTGCGTTTGTCGTATATGCAAAAGCCTTTGGGATGCCTAAAATGAATTGGTCGTTTTGGCTCTCATGTCCGGTATTATACTCCGTTGCCAATGCAATCATAGGCTTTGTCTTTATTGAAATTATGGCATTATTAGGAAAACTGCTTATCGGAACAAGAGCCTTTGGTGAAGGAGATTCATATATTGCCGCAGGCCTTGGGGCACTATTTGGCACCCTTATTGGAATTTCACCGGTATATGAAGTATATTTCTTACCGACACTTTACACATTGATTTCAATTTTTATACTAAGCCTGATAATATCCGGACTTGTTGCAATACCTATGTTTATCAAGAATTTAATTGCCGAAAAAGACCTTATGACACTCGGAGCAATAGCAGGTTTTGTAATATTTGCAATAGGCTATTTCTTCGCACTTACAGCGGGATGGCTTGATAATAAATGGGCATACGTTACAAGCACAGTCGTTTTGATTGCGGCAGGGTTGTTTGCCTGCAGAGAGCTTTTGCTCAGATTAAGACATGCCAGTGAACAAAATAGCTTGTCTTACTTGCCTTTTGGTCCTGCGCTGGTTATTGCGGGGTTAATTTCACTATTCTTGTTCCCAATGTAATCTATAAAGACAAAAGTCTCAGGCTTTCTTTTAAAATATCTTCTGCAGGAGATGTTTGCGGAAGCTTGGATAGTGTTTTTTCAATTGCGCCATTTATTTCGTCGTTGCTGTAGCCCAATGACATCAATACCATTTGAGCATCTTCAACATTTTGAGAAGAAGATAATACAACTTTTGAAGACAAAGCTTTTACAGGAGAATTTCCTTCGTAGGTTGTCAATTTATCTTTTAATTCGAGAATAATTTTCTGGGCTAATTTTGGACCAACACCCTTCGCCTGTGTCAGAGCCTTAAAGTCTCCCTCAAGCACAAAACCGACCAAATCCGCAACATCAAAAGAGTTTAACAGAACAAGTGCCATCTTGGAGCCAACACCGGAAACTGAAGTCAGGATATTAAAGATATCTCTGTCTTCTCGTCTTAAAAAGCCACAAAGGCTCATTTTATCTTCTCTGTGGATCAGAACCGAATATATTTTTAAATCTTCATTTTCTTTTGGTAAATTAACAAAATCTCTTTCCATTATTTCAAACCGGTAACCGACGCCACCGGCTTCTACGGTTGCGAAACAACCTTTTGAATTTGCAATTTTATATGTAAATATACCTTTTATATAATCAAACATTTATACTCCTTAGCTTTTCAGCATTGACTTAATCTCATCAACAGTACTTTGCATAGAATCATCCGTTTTTAATTTTGCAGAAATCTGATCATAAGCATACAAAACAGTGGTATGCTTTTTCTCAAAATAATCCCCTATGGATTCATAGCTCATACCCAAAACATCTCTTGATATATATATTGCCATCTGCCTTGCCTTTGATATTTTTTGACTTCGTGCAGTACTTTTCATATCCTTAACTGTGACATCAAAATATTCGGCAACGGAATTTGCAATCATATCAATCGTTAATTTTTTCTTTTGGGTATCACAATTCAAGGCTTTTTGAGCAGTAGAAAGAGTCAAACCTGTACTCATAAATTCCGCATAAGCACAAACTTTATTAAAAGCGCCCTTTAATTCTCTTACATTGTTGCTAAAATTCTCTGCGATATAATCATAAACGCTGTCTTCAGCATCCACACCCAATTCTGATGCGTATGATTTTACAATTTCAACTCTTGTTTCATATGCCGGAGGCTTAATATCCACTACCAAGCCCATTTCAAAACGTGTTCTAAGACGGTTATCAAGTTTTGGGATATCTCCCGGAAGCCTATCAGACGCTATTACAATCTGTTTATTATTTGTATATAACGCTTCAAATGTGGAGAAGAAATCTTCCATCGTTTTCATTTTTGATTCAATAAACTGAATATCATCCATCAGCAAAATGTCAATATTTTGAAATTTTTGATGGAATTTTCTCATCATTGAATTATTTACGCCTTGTGGTTTTCCTGCATCATTAAGCATAAAACATTTCATCCACTCGTTGAAATATTCTTCCATTCTGATATAACGAACTCTCAACTCCGGCTTATTAAAAATGATATAATGACCGATTGCCTGCAGCAAATGGGTTTTGCCAAGCCCGGATGCTCCATAAATAAACAACGGATTAAACTTTTTTGACGGATTATTTGCAACAGAAAAAGCAGCATTATACGCAAAACTTGAATTATCACCCACGACAAAATTGTCAAACTTCAAATTCAGATTAAGATTTGCACTTGATTGCATCTGAGCAAGAGACTTTTTTACTTCCTCTGCTTTTAATTCATCCTCTGTCTGACCTGCAACTTGTCTTGCCTTAACCTTTTTCTGTTCTTTTACATATTTTTGTGCAAAATCAGCATCATACTTGAGAGAGAAGTTCGCATTTTTACCCATTATTGCTCGGACAGCAGCTTTAATACCGTCTGACCAGTTTTTTCTGAGTATATCAACACCCATCTGATGAGGGGAAAGCAATATGAGCGTGTCACTTTCATAATCTGCAGCACTCAAAGGCATAACCCAGGTATTATAAATATGCTCAGGCAGACTATTTTCTAACTCCTGCTTAACCTTTTTCCAAACTTCTGTAACCTCAACAATATCCATAGTGAAATTTTACAATAAAAAACACACATCATGTGTAAAAAGTTAAAAAATGTTATAAGAAAATATATTTTTTAACGGATAAATTACCCAACCGGTTAATTGTAAGAAACTCTATTGTTTCGTTTAATAATTATGTAATAAAAATCTTTTTCATACTTCCAGCTATTCTTAATTCCAACGAGCCTATTCAGGCTCTTTTTTTTGGGGAGGGCAAAAATGGATATCTGAGCGGAAATTGAGACAACTTGAGCAACAAACCCGAGTGAGAGGCTGTTGTCCATTTGCAAATATCTATAGGAATAGCTAATCAAAATAAAAAGCGGGCAACGAGACTCGAACTCGCGATCTTCTCCTTGGGAAGGAGACATTCTACCACTGAACTATGCCCGCGTATATGAATATTCTAACACAAAAAAGTGAGAATTGAACTTTAGTTCTGATTCTCACTTTTGAAAATTAGGTGTCGGCTAGCCCGAGCAGAGGCAGGCACTCAGTGCCAGACGAACAAGTATAAACGAAAAAGTTTATCTTTTCGTTTTACTTGTGAGCGTTGCCGTTTATTGCGAGGGCGTATTTCGCCGCACTATTTGAAAAGCCCACCAGATAATTTCTGATGGGCTTTGAAAATTAGGTGTCGGCAACTAGTTATCTTCCCAGGAGGTGGCCCTCCAAGTATTTTCACCGCAATGAGTCTTTACGACCGTGTTCGGGATGGGAACGGGTGTTTTCCTCACGCTTGGTCACCGACGAATTCTTTTATTCGTG
>JAFYDY010000055.1 GCA_017544545.1 bacterium | reverse complement strand
TTTTTTCTACTGTCCCATATTTTACATTTGGGGCAATTTATAGTAAAATTTATACTACAAGGAAGGGTTTATAATATGGCGATAAGAAAAGTTTTAAGGTATGGCGAACCTTCATTAAGAGAAGTTTCAAAAGAAGTGCACAAAGTATCTAAAAAAGTTACGGATTTAGTTCGTGATCTGTTAGATACAATGTATTCTCAAAACGGGGTAGGTCTTGCCGCACCGCAAATCGGGGAAAACGTGAGAGTTTTTGTAATTGATGTTTCTACCAATGACGAGCCACTCAACCCCATAGTTTTTATCAACCCGAAAATAATTAAAAAAAGCGGCGCAATTAAAAGCAATGAAGGTTGTTTGAGTTTTCCCGAAGCCTATACCGATGTAAAACGCTATAAAAATGTTATGGTAAAAGCGACCAATGAACACGGAAAACCCTTTGTTCTGGAAGCAAAAGACGGCTCACTTCTTGCCCGTGCAATTCAGCACGAAAACGATCACCTTGACGGAATTTTATTCATTGACCACTGCATAAACAGATTTGAAGCGGACGAAGTACTTGAAAAATATAATCTTCCGCACATTGACCCTGATTTATTGCTTGATGAAAAAGAATTGGAAGAAGAAATTGCAAAAAACTCTTAAAATAATATTTTTCGGGACCCCCGATATTGGATTAAAATCGTTGGAATACCTTTATAATTCTGACAAAATTGAGGTTTGTGCCGTTGTGACACAACCGGACAAGCCTGCAGGCAGAGGTAACAAATTACAAATGTCCCCGATAAAAAAATGGGCGCTTGAACATAATTTGCCGCTATTTCAGCCAAAATCAATACGCAAAGAGCCGGAAATTCAGGCTGAACTTAAAAAATTTGAACCGGACTTTTTTGTAACTTTTGCCTTTGGACAGATTTTGTCACAGGAAGTTCTGGATATTCCAAAATATGAAACAATAAACCTTCACGCATCATTATTGCCCAAATACCGCGGTGCAAACCCTATCCAACGTGCAATAATTAACGGTGACAAAGAAACCGGAATCTGCACAATGATAACAGAACTCGGCCTTGACTGCGGTGACATCTGCGAAAAACTTGTCATCCCAATTTCCGATACTATGAATTGTGAAGAACTTTGGGATGAAATTGGGGAAAAATCACCAAAGATGCTGGAGGAAACTCTTATCGGATTATACGAAGGTAAAATCAATCCTCAAAAACAGTGTGAAGACGGGCTTTGTATGGCTAATAAACTAACCAAAGAAGAATGTCTTATTGACTGGACAAAATCAAATAAAGAAATTCATAATTTAGTAAGAGGTATTTGCCGCTCCCCCGGAGCATAT
Source organism: bacterium (assembly GCA_017544545.1). GTDB lineage: Bacteria > Cyanobacteriota > Vampirovibrionia > Gastranaerophilales > Gastranaerophilaceae > Zag111. The sequence goes on along the minus strand of JAFYDY010000055.1, from coordinate 8,480 downwards.
TTTAAGCATAATGACAAAATTGTAAAAGTTATAGAAACAACCACTGTTGAAGGCTCAGGCGAAAACGGCAAAATTATAAAAGCCGGAAAAGACGGAGTTGATATGGGTTGCGGCGAAGGGCTTGTAAGGCTCATTAAGGTAAAACCTGAAGGTAAGGGTGAAATGCTTGCCCGTGACTGGTATAACGGAATAAGGAATTAGGAGTTTATATGATAACAAAAGGTATAAGAGGAGCGATAACGGTTGAAGCCAACACTCCTGATGCAATTAAGGAAGCGACTTTAGAATTGCTTTGTGAGATGTTTGAACAAAATAACATAACGGGAACAGAAAAAATTTCACACATAATTTTCACGACCACAAGTGACCTGAATGCTGATTTCCCTGCAAAATTCGCAAGAATTGATTTTGGATGGGATAAGGTTGCTATGATGTGCTATCACGAACTTGATGTTCCAAATTCCCTCCCGATGTGCCTAAGAGTTCTTGTCGTTCTCAACTGCGAAGAAGATTTTGAGCCAAAGTTTATTTATTTAAAAGGCGCAGAAAAATTAAGGGGATAAGTAAACAATGAAAAATTATCCTTGGAAAGAGTTTGCATGTCTTGCTCTAACACCTTTGATTATATTGTTATTTGGAGGTATAAGTTTCCTTATACTTAATTCCTTCAGTTCTTCATCTATACCGGAAATTTTTATGGTCATAGGGATACTTGCAATATTGGTTAGTGCAACAAGTTTAATCTTCATTCCGGCGTACATTTTGTTCTCTTTTTTGATACCGTTTTCTTTTAACTTCATAAAACTGCCCATACTTAGGATATCGCTAATCGTAGTATTTAACGTGATGTTCTTTTATATTGTCAGCACACTGATTGATAACGGAATATCCTGGGATTTATCCAAATTTGTAACCATTAACGCAATAATCGGAGCAATGGTTTACTCCGTCTTTTATGGAATAATCCGCCTTATTGCCGGCAAAATTAAAAAGAAAACTCTCGAAACAGAACCCCCTGCAGATTAGGAACAAATATCTTTTCTGTATTTCATGCCGGCAAAACTAATGACTGCCAAATCATCATACAGGTAATTTCTTGCTCTGGATAAAGTAGAGGCACAACGGGTAAGAACAAAACTTTCGCCTGTCAGAGTCAAATACTTTCCGTCATTTGTTTGTTTTACGTTTATAAAATCAATGTTTTCAGCATCATCAACTATATCCAGCCCGACAATTTCCTGAGAGCTTTGTCTTGATGTAACAACAGCCGAAACTGACGACAAATCCGATGTTTTAACACTTTCATATTCATCGGAAAAATACCCGTCCACACAAGCGTGGAAAAGTTTTATCAAATCTTCATCCACAATATTTAATACCGTTGCTGCATCAAAGTCCTGCAAAAACGGCTTAAATTCGTTTATATAAAACTTGTCATCACCTGTCAGAGTACAATCAATCCCCAAAATACCAACATAAGGCGTTCCTTTTTTCTCAAGTGCAGTCAGGGTATTTTTAACTACATTATCCACTCTTGAAGATACGACATCATTGATTTTATAATCAGGAGCATAGCACCCGACACCGTTTGTCAAAAATCCGCCATCACCGTCTTGTGCAAACTTATAATTTCCGACAACAGCCAAAGGTAAAGCACTATATCCGTCTGTTATATAGTAGATTGTAAAATTGTGTCCGAATGCGAATTCTTCAGTCACAACACCCGTTTCGCCTTTGGAAAAAAGATTATCCAAAAACTCATTTGCCAGTGTTGATGTAGGACATACAAGCCTGTCATCCAGATTGTTCGGTTTTGAACACCTGATTGTAACAGGAAAATTAGCATTATCCAACCAGTCCTGAGCTAACTGAATTTTATCAAATACTCCAAACTTTGAGGTCTGAGCGTGAATCTTATATAAAAACTTTTTACCTGAGCCTTTATTTAATGCTATATTACAGGCATCTTTTACAGGCCCGAAAATCCTTTGTCCGTTTGTTTGGAAAAACGAAACAATATCCGAATCCAAAGCAATATCACAAACAGGTATGGTTAAATCTATTTCGTTATCAATTGCAAATTTTAAAAGCGCAGTCGTGTCATTAGCCCTTATATCAACCGTTTCAAATATATCGGACTTTATACCGCCTTGAGCCGCCACAAAAATTTTTTCTGTGCCTTTTGCTTTTTTTAGTTTTTTTGCCAGGGCCGATGCAGCAGCACCTCCGCCAACAATTAAAATATTCTTTGCCATAAACAAATTATACTACGAGTTTGCGGAAAAATTAAATTTTTCCTGCAAACTCCTGGGAACGGTTTCAAATCAGGTCACGTGCTATCCCGCACCTGCCCTGATTTTCACACACCTTTGATCGGATTTGAAAAAGCTTCAAAAATTTGTCATTTTTGAGGTTTTTCTGCATCCTCCTACTCAAAACAGATGATTTTTGTTAAGTTATATAAAGAATTTCAAAAAAGATATGTTATAATAATGACAAATGAAAAACCGTTATTAAGATAATAACAGGTAGCAAGGTATAAGAGGTAATAATGGCAGGTTTAGTTAATTTTTTAACAAATGTATTTCAACCGGGAGGGGTAAATGTAACAGCACCCGTTGTAACCCATGTAAACAGCAATCCTTACAATAACAATCCGTTTGTAAATTATAACGGAAACCGTTACAATCAGTTCTACGCGCAAAACAAACCTGTCAAAGGGGGATATTTCGCCGGCTACTACAACGGGAAACAAAATATAGTCGGCAGGAGATTATTTATTGAGGTTTAAAGAAAAAAAGATGCGTTTAAAACGCATCTTTTTTTTAGTCTAAATTCATGCCAAATAATACTAACTATGGTATTCTTCGCTAACGCTCAGAATGACAATGATATATTCACCCCTAATATCTGAATCCGTCTGCTTTCATACGGTCAATAACTTCCTGAAGTTTTTCATCAGAGCATACATATGATATTCTGAAATATCCTTTGCCGTATTTTCCGAAGGCATCCCCCGGAACTACAACGATACCGGATTTTTCAAGCATATCCTCACAGAATTTGAAAGCGGAATCATATTTTCTCGGAATAGGAAGCCACAGATAAAACGTCGTGTTTGGCACTTCTTCGCTCGGGATTTCCCATCCGAGTTCTCTCAAGCCTTTTAGCATTATCATCTGTTTACGTTTAAATCCTGCATTTGCCTGAGTTATATATTCATCTCCTTCGGGAGAGTTCATAATGTATGCGCAAGCCTTCTGAAGCGCCTTAAAAATACCGTTATCTATTGTGGATTTAGCTTTTGCAAGACGTGATATAACTTCAGCATTACCGCAAACCCAGCCTAAGCGCCACCCTGTTATTGCATACGGCTTTGACAAGGTAAACATCTCAACAGCTATATCTTTTGCACCCTTAAATTCCAAAACGCTGAACGGCTTATCATTCTCGTCAAAATAGACATCACAATATGCAGCATCAGAAATCAGCAATATCTTGTGCTTTTTACAAAAATCAATAACACTTTGAACGTATTCTCTTGTTGCAGAAACACCCAAAGGATTGTTCGGATAATTTATTATAAGTGCTTTGATTTTTGAAACGTCATAGCCTTCTTCAATCATTTTTTCATATACTTCATCAAGATTTGGCATATAACGGTTTTCTTTTGTCAAAGGCATCGGATATGACCTGCCGCCTGAACATTTAACCATTTCGCCGTATGAAGCATACCCCGGATCAGGAATCATAATTATTTCCTGCTCATCAACATTGGTTGTAGGATTTATCAAAAATCTTATCAAATTCGCAAGGCCGTCTTTTGAACCTAAAAGGGAGAACACTTCCGTATCGGCATCAACAACAACGCCAAAGCGATCCTTCATTCTTTGTGCCACAGCCTGCCTGTAATATGGTTCCCCTCTGGTGACAGAATAAGTATGAATATTAGCTTCCGTCAAAAATTCTTTTAATTTATCAATCAGCATTGCCGGAGGATTTGCAGTCGGAGCACCCATAGAAAGTGCTATCGGGGCTCTGTTTCTCTTTGTCAGACTCTCAGTTAATTTTGCAGTTTTTTCCTTCAGCTTAACCATAATATATGTATCAAGTGATTTTGCATATTCATTAAATAAGTGTTCCATGTTATTCTTCCTTACTATTTATAATTCTTATCCCTTAGGCCTGCATTTGCATCGGGCCTTCCAAAGAGGCTGTTACAAATTGTTTTGTATACGGGGTTTCCTGTTTTAACAACTCTTCCGGGGTACCCTCAAAAACAATCTTTCCATCGTACAACATTATAACACGATCAGCTGTTCTTGTAATAGTAGACATCTGGTGTGTGACAACAATAGACGCGGCATTGATTTCGTGTTTCAAACTTACGATGTAATCTTCTATAAGCGTTGAAGACATAGGATCCAAGCCTGCAGTCGGCTCATCATACAAAATTGTATTCGGGTTTGTAACTATCGCACGTGCAAAACTTACACGTTTTTGCATACCGCCTGAAAGTTCAGACGGGAATTTGCTCTCTATACCTTTTAAACCAACAAGTTCAAGTTTTTCTGCAACAATTTCTTTTATTTCTTTTTCGGTAAATTTTTTCCTTAATTCTTTTCTTTCATGAAGGGCAAAAGATATGTTATCTTCGACATCCAGAGAATCAAACAACGCTGAATACTGAAAGACCATTGCAATATCACCTTCGGAGGTGATAATTTCGCCGCTGTCATACGGGATAAGTCCGCAAATAAGTTTCAGAACCGTACTTTTACCGGAACCTGAAAATCCGACAATCGCAAGTATTTCACCGTCATTAACTTTAAAAGAAATATCATCAATAACAGTTTTTTCATCAAATGCTTTTACTAAATTTTTAACTTCTATACTCATAATCTACCTTATATTAAAAGAAAAATAATATTGCAAATACCATATCAAGAACAACTATTGCGATAAATGACCATACAACAGCTTTATTCGTGGCAAGTCCGACACCCTTGGCTCCGCCTGAAGCAAAATATCCGCAAGAGCAGCTTATCAAAGCGATAGTTGCGCCGAATGTTGCTGCCTTCAGCAGACATACGCCCAAATCCTTCATATAAAGTCCAAGCCATGCCGAGTCAAAATAAGCTCTGTATGTCAGTCCTGCAAATATATCTGAGGTTACGGCACCCACAATGACACCCACAATCGAGGCTATAACAACCACCACAGGCATCATTATTAAGCCGGAGAGTACTCTTGGCACAAAAAGATAACTTACCGAATCAACGCTCAAAACGTCAATTGCATCAATTTGTTCGGTAACTCGCATTGTCGCAAGTTCTGATGCAAGAGACGAACCAATCATTGACGTCAGAGCAAAACCTGACATTATCGCACCGACTTCTCTTACAATAAGCATTGTCATTAAAAGCCCGATAAGACCGCTTCCACCCTGTTTTACCATTTCCAGCGCAACCTGAGAAGCAACAATCATTGATGTCATACCGACAATAGAAAGTGTTATAGGCAGAGAACTTATACCAAACCTCTCGCATTGCAATATCAGCTCTTTTGGCTCTATTTCTCCTTTCAGAACACACTTTGCAACATGCAAACCCATCTGGGTAATTTTGCCCAAAGTATCAAGAAAATCCGCAAAGATTATCCCGAACTGTGTGAAAAACTTATATGTTGCTGACTGTTTTAGGTATTTGCGCAAAGTTATCATAAAAAAATTATACTAAAAAACATTTTATAATACAATTTTGGGCAAAAAAATTTCTTACTTATGAAGTCATCGTGGTAACTCTCAAGTAAGAAAATAAACTATCCTAAAATCATTCTCCTATATTTATATATTAGAACAAAGTAAAAACTTTAAAAGGGAAAAAGCCGTTCCATGCCAAAGTCTTTACAATTATTTTTTTAAACTTAATGCTAATACACACGCTATGCGTAATTCCGATTTTCGAAAAATTTTTACAATTAATTTGTTAATGAAAGTTAAAAAACTCTTGTCAAACCTCAAAAAAGTCACTATGAGCCAATTTACGACAATGCCCTAATCATTTCCTGAGCTTCTTCACAGTCAGAGAATGTTTCAACAATTTTTTCCGCATATTCCAAGGCTTTATCATTTTCGCCCAATTTTTCACAGCATTTAGCCAAATTAAGAAGAACATTGAGATTCATCGGAACTTTTTTGAGCATGTTCTCAAACATAACCTTTGCCTGTTCGTAGTTCCCCAGTTCAAAATAACACAGGGCCAACAGATTTTGGACATCGGGGATTTGCTCCATCTCGTAAGATTTTACAAGATACATTTTTGCACAGTCATAATCTTCCAAAAGATAATATATTCTGCCGGCAATAAACAATAAAAATGCCGAATCATGCGATTTTTTCATTGCCTTGTCTATTTGCTCTTTTGCCATTTCGTACTGCTTCAGGTGAGTTTTGTTTAACGCGGAAAACGCCAGGGCGTTCGGATTTTCCGGCTCAATTTCCAAAGCTTTTGCATACATCTTGTCTGCACCTTCAAAATCAGAAGTTGAATGAAGATAATTTGCATACTCAATAACTATTGAATAGTTATTCGGATCAATAGAATACGCCTTTTCAAACTCATCCTTTGCATAATCAAACAAACGCTTGTTCAGATATATTACCCCTAAATCCTTGTGTGCAAGTGCAAAATCCGGATTAAGCCCGCATACTTTTTTCAGTATCTGCTCGGCTCTGTCCACGTCTGATGTCTGAACACACAAAAGAGCCAGCTCATAATACGTTTCATAATTGACAGTTCCCTGTCTGATTATTCGCTCAAAAATCTCTTTTGCATTGGAATACTGACCTGTTTCCATATAAATACTTGCAAGTTTTTTCAATATATTAACGGCTTTTGGATTCATGATTACAAGCTGTTTTAAAAGATTAATTGCGATTTCAAACTCGCCCATAACCTGATAGCAACATGCCAGATTGTATTTATACGTATGTTTTTGAGGATAAGTTGCAGCAAGATATTTATAGTGTTCAATCGCTTCACTGAATTGCCCTGCCTTCACCTCTGACAAAGCCCAGGCAACAATATAACTGTCTTCATTCGGTTCAAGCTCATGAGCTTTTTTAAAATATTCGCACGCCTCTTTGTGTTCATCTTTTAACTGCAAAATCGAAGCGATATTAAAATATGTCAGAGCATCACTACTGTCATATGTAAACGCTCTTTTATAAGTTTCCAGCGCCTTGTCAAAATCCCCGATAGTGAGATAACATGTTCCCAAATTATTGTACAACTGCATGTTATCAGGGTTTAATTCAATGGCTTTTTCAATATATTCAACACTTTCTTCAAACTTTTGAGCTGCCATATACGCTGTTCCGATTATATAATAGACTGCATAATCATCCTGAACCATCTCAAGAGCTTTTTTAGCCGTCTCTACTGATTTGTCAAATTCCTCGCACTTCAGATAGCAAATTGCCAAACTCTTATAGGCATCTATGTACTCCGGTCTCAATTCCAAAACCTTGTTATAGGCGTGCTTTGCCGCCGGAAAATCCTCAAGATTGTCATAACAGCAGCCTAAATAATACCAACAAAGCGCATCGTCCTGCCTGTATTTAATAACATCTTCCAGAATATATCTTGCATCGTTGAACTGCTCAAGATTTACTGCACACAAGGCCAAAAGTCTTTGGGCATCAATATCTGCAGGATCGGTTTCCAATGCCGTTTGTATTACAACCTGAGCCTGTGCATATTCGCCCTTTTCTATCAGGGCATATAATCTGTCAATTTCTTTATCTTCCATAACACCATTATACCACAGGGATAAATGTATTAACAACTAAGATTTCTTCATTCTGCTCTTTAATCCGAACTTTATCAGTTTGTTTATAACATCCTGAGGCAGACAGGAAAGAAGGTGTGCAAATTTTGCATCCTTTCCCAGAGTGTAAGAGGATTTCGGATTCTTTTTCAGAGCAACCTTTTTAATAAATTTCGCCGCCTGTTCAACCTTCAAACCTTTACCTGTATTTTTAAGTGCGTTATTCTTTATAAAATTCATCTCAGCTTCGTAATCCCCGCAATCTGTAATCGCTTTTAGGTTGCTCTCAACAGATTTTTCCCAGATAGGAGTTGATATAACACCCGGCTTTATGGAAATCACCTTTATATTCTTGTGATTTTCAACATCAAAAGCATTGAAGAAAATATCCAGCGCCCTTTTAGAAGCACAATACGGACTTATAAAAGGGAAATTGCCAAAACTTGACATTGAACTTATATTGACAATTCTGCCGTCTGATAACACCGGCAATAAATTTTGGCTGAAATCTATATGCGAAAACACATTGACCTCAAATTGCTCTCTCAATCTGTCAGTATCCAACAATTCAACAGGACCTGCCACAACCGAGCCGGCGACATTTATTAAAATATCAATTTTTTGTGTTTTTGATTTTATAAACTCCGCCG
>JAFYDY010000054.1 GCA_017544545.1 bacterium | reverse complement strand
CTGCAATATCAGGGAAATAATATATAAATTTCAATTCACTCGTGGTTAAAGGTTTTTGCGTATGTACGTTTGCGTAACGAGCGAGCTCCAAAATGTTGCGAGCTTCGTGTTCATCTTTAAATTCTATTTCAAGATTGTTATATACGTTACGGAATCCTTTAATACCGCCGTATTCACCTGTTGTAATCATACGGCCCGTTTCAATGATTTCAGGTTCGCCTCGTCCCAGTTCCTCAAAGTCGTATAATTCATAATTTCTTCTGTCTTTTAAAGCTCCGTCGGCGTGAATACCGGATTCGTGTGCAAAAGCATTATCGCCTACAGCCGGCTGATTCATAGGAATCGGAACACCAAAGGCATATGCTGTATATTTTGCCAGTTTCCACGCCCTGTCAAGACGTATGTTTTCATCAATTTTGTATTTGCCTTTAAATCCTGCAGATTTCAGGCAGGCTAACAGGCATGAAACCAAATCCGCATTTCCTGCACGTTCACCCATACCGTTTACGGCAGTATTGATATATGCATCAACTCCGGCATCTATTGCTGCTTTTGCTCCCATAACAGAACAAGCTACAGCCATTCCAAGATCGTTATGGAAATGCATTTCAATAGGCATTTCGGTTGCTTTTGCTATTGCATAAATTCTGTTATAAGTCGTTTGAGGATCTTCAAAACCCAAAGTGTCGCAGTATCTGAAGCGATAAGCTCCTGATTTTTTGGCTTCTTTTCCGTATTTTATTAAAAAGTCAAGATCGCTGCGGGAAGCATCTTCTGCATTAACGCCAATTATTAATGCGCCTTTGTCCTTTGCACACTCGACGGCTTCTTTTGTCATTCTGATAATATCGTCAGGAGTTTTCTTGCCCATATATTTGCCGTTAATCATCTGCTCAGAAGTTGATTGGGAAAGATTAACGTATTTCAGCTCGGGAACGTTTTTAAAAGATGTTTCAACATCTTCCGCAATTCCTCTCATCCATCCGGACAATTTTGTGGTTGCGATAACTTTTCTTTTTACAAGCTCAAGATTTCCGTTAAGGTAATTAATTTCGTGCTTTGTAGTGGGGAACCCAAACTCTGATTGAGTTATACCCATATCATTCAACATTAAATTTATTATAGTTTTTTGAAGTTTTGCCAAACCTAATCTTGAGGTCTGTACGCCGTCTCTGTTTGTTACATCAACAAAATATATTCTGTTATCGCTCATTTGCTATCCTCTTTTGTTGTAATTATATCATAAAAGAATTTGTGGAATATTTGCCTTATAAATTATTAATTTCTTGATTTTTTGTGCTTTGTCAATTAAAATATACGTAATACGGGCAGTTTAGAATTATGAAAAACGATACAATTTTAGATAAGAAAATAACAAAAGAATTTAAAACGGGTAATGTCAAATCTGCTATTGAGCTGTGCCAGATTGGTTTGCAGAAAGATCCGACAAATCCGGCGCTGCATTTGCGTCTTGGAGATTTGTATTTGGCGTGGCATTTAGATATTTATTCTTCCTGCCAGTATATAGATGAAGCAATTACTCAATACCAAATTGCTCTTGAATCCTATGTGAAGCCCGATGAAATTGCTGAAATATATTACAAAATTGGGGTTGCACAATTCTACAAAGGTGATTTGGATAAAGCAATAAATTACTTTGATAATGCAGTTGAAAAAAATCCAAAATATTCAAAGGCATATCATATGCTTGCTGAAACCTATACAAAGAAAGCAAGATTTTTGGATGCGGAAATTAACGCAAAGAAGGCAATAAAATGCGCTCCTTTGTCGAGTTCCCGTTCTCATTATCTGCTTCACAACCTTTATAAAGTTTCATCTTTCAGAGTATTTCGCAACAAATGTAAATCTGTATATCAGTACATTATGGCTGCAATAACCCTTCCTTTTGACAGGGATGCAATAAAAAAAGTTATGGAATCCCTAACTTATATAAAATTTATTCCGATTTTGTTTAAGGGATATTTGCAGGTTCAAACTCAAGGGCTTGATGATGCTTTGGATGTTTACATAAATGCTATTGATAAGGCGCCGGGCTTTGTTCCCTTGTATTGTCTGCTCGGTGATATTTATTCCTCTTTGGGCAGATTTGAGGATGCGATTACTGAATATAAAATGGCAATTTGGCTGGATAACCTGAACATTCCGGCATATCGTCATTTGTGCAAAGCATACGAAGATTTGGGTGATTATGATAACGCTATTGAAATTTATAACAAACTTATTCAGATAATGCCGAATATGCCCGAATTCCATTCAAATTTGGCAAACATACTTTATATTAAAGGTGATATTGAAGGAGCAGTTTCTCATTTTCAAACAGCAGTTACGCTCAACCCGGGTAAAGAATGGACAAGTGTTGTAAATCAAACTTTGGGCTTCGTATTTCAGGAAGCAAAACAGGATATTGATGCGGCAATAACATCATATCAAAGCGCATATCTTTTAACTCCGGAAGATATTGATATTTATATAAACTTAGGCAGTGCGTTTTATGACAAAGAAGATTATGAAAACGCTCTTGCAGTATACAGAAACGCACTTGATCTTGACCCTGAAAATGCTAAAATTCATTGTAATTTAGGATTTTTATATTGGGGCAAAGGTGATACGGACGAGGCAATTCGCGAATATGAACTTGCCATAAGATACGATCCTAACTACGATATTGCATACAACAATCTCGGGGTAATTTATCTTGACGATTTGGGCAGGGTGCAAAAAGCAATGGAAATGTTCAAAAAATCAGTTGAAACAAATCCGAATTATGCGCTGGCGCATTTTAATCTTGCCCGTTCTATAGCAATAACCGGCGACAAAATTGAAGCCGCAAAACTTTATCAGATTGCACAGGATGTGAACAAAATCACGAACGAAATCGACCCGCAGGATATTGCCGACAAAATCAACGCCCTGTTTGATTAGTTATCGTATAGCACCTGCATAAGAGGTCATTGTTGAATTATCCGGTTTAGCCTGAGTTTTTTCAATGGGTTTACCTTCTTCGCCGAGTGCTGATCTAAAGCCTAAAGTTAATGCAACACTTGTTCTGCCGCCGTTACGAACCATGGCTTGTCCGTATGCTGAATATTTGTCGTTCCACAATTTTTGAACACCGACACCGTATTCTACATAT
>JAFYDY010000053.1 GCA_017544545.1 bacterium | reverse complement strand
CCCCCGTCAATATAATCGTTGCCTGAGCCGGCTTTAATTATGTCATTGCCGTTGTACCCATATAGTTTGTCGTTACCTGTGCCACCAAAAATCTTATCGGTCTTCTTGCCACCGTAGATTTTATCATTTCCGGCATTTCCATACAGGGTATTTTTATATTTGCTTTTCTTAAAGTTTATAACGTCATTGCCTTTGCTCGCCTTAACGATCAAATTCTTTTTCCAAAGTTTTGAACTTACCCAAGTAATTTTATCTTTTTTCTTTGTACCTGTTACTTTTTTCCCCTTTGGTGCAATCTTTGCCATAAACGATTCCCCCTTGTTTCAATTCAAATTAATTCTAATCGCTAAAACATTTTCAGTCAATACGTGGAAAGACCGCTCCGAGATGGAACGGTCTTTTATTTCGTTTATGGCAATAAACTACACTTATTTACAGCGTGGGTTTTGGAAATATTGCTACTGTTGGTAGCAACATTTACCCCACATTATTCTTTGACGTATTCCGCATCGATTACATCGTCATCGCCATTGTTGTTTGATGATGAATCAGATGAAGAAGATGCGCTTTCGGAATTTGCACTCTGTGCTGCTTCGCCTTCTTTTTGAACAGCTTCATATGCCTTTTGTGAAATTCCGAACATTGTCTGCTGCAAATCTTCTGACAACTTCTTGAGTTCATCAGTTGATTTGTTTTCATCGATAGCTTTTTGAAGTGCAGATTTTTGTTCTTCAAGTTTTGTTTTGTCAGCTTCGTCAATCTTGCCTTCAAAGTCTTTCAAAACTCTGTCAGCTGAAGCTATCATACTTGAAGCATTGTTTTTAATTTCTGCTTCTTCTTTTTTCTTCTTATCTTCAGCAGCGTTTGCTTCTGCTTCTTTAACCATCTTATCAATATCTTCTTCAGAAAGGTTAGAAGAATTTGTGATAGTGATTTTTTGTTCTTTATTAGTTGCTTTATCTTTAGCAGAAACATTTACGATACCGTTTGCGTCGATATCAAATGTAACTTCGATTTGCGGAATACCGCGCATAGCAGGAGCAATACCTTCCAAACGGAACATACCGAGTGATTTATTATCTCTTGCCATCGGTCTTTCACCTTGAAGTACCTGAATATCAACTGCTGTTTGGTTATTTTCGGCTGTTGAGAATACCTGTGATTTTGAAACAGGGATTGTTGTGTTACGGGGAACCAAAGGTGTCATAACACCGCCCAATGTTTCAATACCAAGTGTCAATGGTGTAACATCCAACAGAACGATATCTTTAACTTCACCTGCCAATACACCTGCCTGAATTGCTGCACCAACTGCTACAACTTCATCAGGGTTAACTGATTGGTTAGGATCTTTGCCTGTGTATTCTTTAACCAATTTCTGAACAGCCGGAATACGTGATGAACCACCAACCAATACAACTTCATTGATGTCTGATTTTGAAATTCCAGCATCGGAAATTGCCTGTTCAACCGGTTTTTTACATCTTTCTAAAAGATCATATGATAATTCTTCAAACTTAGCTCTTGTCAAATTCAGATCTAAGTGTTTCGGGCCGTTTGCATCTGCTGTGATGAACGGCAGATTGATATTAGTTTCAAATACGGATGACAATTCGCATTTAGCTTTTTCAGCAGCTTCTTTAACACGCTGCATCGCTTGTTTATCACCTGTAAGATCAATGCCTTCCTGTTTTTTGAATTCTTCACAAATCCAATCCATAACTTTTTGGTCAAAATCGTCACCACCTAAGTGTGTATCACCTGATGTTGATAATACTTCGTGAACGCCGTCACCAATTTCAAGAATTGAAACATCGAAGGTACCACCACCTAAGTCGAATACCAAAACTTTTTCAGCCTTGTCTTTTTCAAGTCCGTATGCCAAAGCTGCCGCAGTCGGTTCGTTTACGATACGCAAAACGTCCAAGCCTGCAATTTTACCTGCATCTTTTGTTGCCTGACGTTGTGCGTCATTAAAGTATGCCGGAACTGTAATAACTGCTGATGTAACTTTTTCACCCAAATAGTTAGAAGCATCATCAGCCAATTTTCTTAAAATCATTGATGAAATTTCTTGCGGAGTATAATCTTTTCCGTCAATATTTACTTTGTAATTTTCGCCCATATGACGTTTGATAGATGCAACTGTTTTGTCAGGATTAACGATAGCCTGACGTTTTGCAAGTTGTCCTACAAGTCTTTCACCGGTTTTTGAAAAACCTACGATAGACGGGGTTGTACGTGAACCTTCAGCGTTTGCTATAACAGTCGGTTTACCACCTTCCATAACTGCAACAACTGAGTTTGTCGTACCCAAGTCAATACCAATTGTTTTTGCCATAATCTTATTCTCCTTTTTATATAATAATTTTTCAATGCTAAGCCGGATCTACCCCAGCCACTATATATGTTATAACACTGTTTTTGGCAAATCCTTAAAAAATAAACAAAAAATTAACAATTCAAAAGCGGCGAAAATTTAAAATAAATTTTCGCCGCTTTTTTATACCTTTTATTATATTAATAAGTTAATTTTTCTAAAAAATCCTCTGCTTCTTCACCACTATAATCTTCACCGACAAGCTGAGCAATCATCATATCTCTTTTTTGCTGCAACTTATATTGCTGTGTTTTGTGAGCCATTGGTGACAAATTGATTTCTGAAGAAAGTTCTGATAAATAACCTGATTTTATATCATAATCATGGTTAATTTCTCTGATTGCTTCCCCCATATCCGGATATGATGTTCGAGCAAGGTTTGAGCGTTCACGCATGCTTTGGTTTCCGAATTGTACATTATTAGGATAATATCTTTGAGTT
>JAFYDY010000052.1 GCA_017544545.1 bacterium | reverse complement strand
GTCAGGGCAATAGCAAGCCCGTCGATTTTTAACTCACAAACAAGTTCCAGTTCTCTGCCATATTCTTTGCATACACGCTCATACCAGGCGTTTAATTCTTCTGCGTTATAGGTATTATCCAAACTGTAAAGACGATATTTATGCTTGTGAGAAAAGAACCTCTCACTGACAGAGCCCACACGCTGCGTCGGGCTGTCAGGGGTTTTGAACATTGGATATTTTTCCTCGAGCTCCTTCAACTCAGCAAACATCTGATCGTACTCATAATCACTTAAATACGGATTTTCTTCTACGTAATACATATAATTACTTTTATTAATTTCCGATTTTAAAAATTCTATACGATCTATCATTACCATAACCTCCACAAGCCCGTAGGTACAACATAGTTCTCGCCTAGGGGACGTCTAAAATCGCCGGTAACATTTTCAAACTTTGATAAATATGGCTCTATTTGTTCTTGGAATTTCTTGTAGTTATCTAAAAATGCATTAAATTGTTTTTCCAAAATGACTTTTTTGCCGTTATTCAACACAAATAAAAAGTCCGCTTTTGAAGCAGTATATACCACCGAGGTATGAGCTTTTCTGGGCAAAATATATTTTGAATCACTCCTTATAATATTTAAATCAACAACATCATTATATGTACAACTAAAATTTAAAAGTTTGTCATTGTATACAAATTCTATCCAATTATCTTTAAGAACAACACATTTTAGTGCATCTTTTTTAGGTAAAAAAGCATTCCGCAATAACCTGCATAATGAAAAAAGCGTAACAAAAAAAATAAATACAGGGATAAGGATTACAATTGCTGAAAAAACAACAACGATTAAGCCAACAATAATATCACTCGGATTAAGCAAATCAAGAATATCAGACCTGACCGAATATATACAACAACAAACTGCCATAAATAAAATCCAAACCGGAAGCATTATTACTATAGTAATCAAGTCATTTCTTGGGCTGTATTTATCATTGATTAAATTATAATCCATTTATACCCTCATCACTTTATATAATCATTAATAATTCTCTGATAACCTTTGTGGCAACTGCCGTTGATGCACCTGACGTATCATAATCGGGGGCAAGTTCAACCACATCAGCTCCTACAATATTAAAATCTTTAATATATTTAAACCAGCCGACAAGTTCGTCAAAAGTCATCCCACCTGCTTCAGGCGTTCCCGTTCCTGGCATTATTGAAGTATCCAGACAATCCAGATCAACTGTCACAAAAACAGGTTTATCCTTTATGCAATCAAGTTCATTGTATTCGCGGCAAAGAGTGTTATGTTTTTTCATAAACTCCCATTCTTCCTTCATTCCTGAACGAATTCCGATTTGTTTAATATTTTCAGGTTTAACAAATTTTGATATATGACGTATAACTGCACTGTGAGACATTTCTTCACCCATATATTCTTCTCTGAGATCAGTATGGGCATCAAAATGAACGACTGCCAAATCTTTATAATACTTTGCAACAGCCTTTACTTCAGGTAAAGTTACAAGATGTTCTCCGCCTATACCAAAGACCTTTTTGCCGTCTCTATATATCTCATCAACATTACTTTCAATTTGTTCAAGCGTCTTATATGTATTACCCAGAGGGAATTCCAAATCTCCGACATCGTGAAAATTCACATCCGCAAGCTCTTTATCAAAATAGGGTGAATATTCTTCCAGCCCCCAGCTTGCAAGCCTAATCTGCTCAGGTGCAAATCTTGATCCAGGACGGTATGAAACAGTTCCGTCAAACGGTAACCCCAGCATTACAATTCCCGATGAATCATAGTCAGGATTCTGCGCCATCCAATTTCTGTCTAAAAACGGGCCTTTCAGCATAATAAATACTCCTTGTATTATCATCTCTCCTATGGAGAGAGAAGAATTTCAACACGAATATAATGAGTGTTAGAAATCCAAGAGAGGGTTTGACTCACTCTACGAGCAGACACCCTCACCCAATTTTCTAATATTCGGAGAAAACTCCTCATATTGAAAATCTACCCTCTCCCCTGCGGAGAGGGATACTTTAAGTTTACAACAAAAATTTTGTTTTTTACACATTTTTCAGATGTTCAATTTTTAATTCAGGCTCCAAGGTTATCCCGATAACATCAACTCTGTAATCTGTAATTTTGTTTTCCTGAAGGTATGACAAAACACCCGTTTTAATATTATTGTATTTACTCCTTGTAACAGCTTCCAACGGGGAGCCGAAAGCATTTGATTTACGGGTTTTCACTTCTACAAAAACATATTTATTTTTTAATTTTGCAATAATATCAATCTCACATAGCTTAGAAAAATGCTTATTGCGCTCAACTATTTCATACCCGTTTTTCATCAGGTACTCACAAGCCAAATCTTCTCCCTTATTCCCGAATTCTCTGTTATTCATCACTGCTTAATTCCACACCTTGCAAAAACAGACAAATCAAAAATTTTATCAATATCACTATTTCCCAGACCTTTTGTATAACGAACCGGTGTTATATCAATTCCGCCTCGACGTGTATATAAAGCAGCAACCATAAGCTCATCATCCTCATCCAGTAAATCATACAGCCGCTTAAATATCATCTCGCAGCATTCTTCGTGAAAATGATATTCCGACCTGAACGAGACAAGATATTTAACCAAAGAGGTGTAATCTATCTGCTTTTTTGACCTGTAATAGATATACGCATCTCCAAAATCGGGCTGATGAGTAACCCTGCAATTTGAACGCAACGACCCGAATCTCAGGAAATATTCGCCATCCCTTTCATATGTCTGCGAAATCTTTAAAAGTTCCGGATTTTCTTTATAATCGGCTATTTCAATACTTTTTTCATCAACAAATGAAATTATATCAACATAGCCGTAGAAAATTTCATCTTTTTTACTATATTCATCCAAAAAACTTACTTCAACATCTGTTTTCAGTTTTTCGCTCAAATCCTTTTCAATAACTGCTTTACATACTGCAAGACAACTATTTGTATCTTCACCGAAATTTGTCATATTGAAAGAATTAAGATAAAGCTTTAATGACTTAGACTCAATTATATACGGGCTTTCGCACGAATATTTAAGTTTCAGAACTCTTGTAACAGGCAAATTATTCTTTGTCAGCGCAGAAAACTCATAACAATGCCAGACATCATACCCTTCAAAAGGCAGCTTGCTTTCACTTATTCCGTACTGTTCACGGTTTTCTTGTCTTGGAACAGCAACAAGCAAAGAAGAATCATACGTATTTGAGCCTTCAGTACGCTTTCCCAGATGAGTTGATGCAATATAATCGGTTTTAGAGTCGCTAATCATAACAAAATACTAGCACAAACAAATTTACTTTTTCTTAACAGCTTTAATCCCTGTTTTTACGGCAGATTTAAGTTTTTTGCTACTCACAGTCTTGTTGTAACGGACTCCGCCTTTTCCTGCATTAAACTGCAGCCCCTTTGGACCTAAAGAAACTCTGAGACCTTTTACGCCAAAAGAAACACTTACGCCCGACTTTGAAAAGTTCAGCTTACATATTCCAAGATTAATACTTTTATGATAGGACCAGCCCATTACGCAATCTCCTCATACGCAGCGGGATTATTCAACAAATCATAATTAATTTCGTTTTCATTATCAGCAATAGTTGCTGCAACAACGGCATTCGAAGTTACGTTAAGCATAGTTCTGAGCATATCTGTTAATCTTTCTATTGTAAACAGGAATGCAAAACCGTCTCTTAACTGTTCCGGACTCAATCCCATACCGTTTAGAATCAATGCAATTGTAATCAAGCCGCCGCCAGGGATTCCGGCACATGTACTTGATGCAACAATTGCCAAGACTGCAACTTTTGTAATCAAGAAGATATCCAAAGGTACGCCGTAAGCCTGAGCCAGGAAGATAACGGCTACAACCTGTAAAAGTGCCGTTCCGTCAAAGTTCAGGGTTGCGCCCAGAGGCAATACGAAACTTGAAACCTTGTGAGAGATACCTCTTTTTTCACAACAAGCTATAGTCAGCGGTAAAGTTGCAGAAGAACTTGCCGTACCGAAAGCAACCATCATAGCTTCAGCTATTGCTGAGAACAGCATAATTGCGGAAACCTTTGAAAAACATCTTAAAAATATCGGGTAAACAACAAACATTTGTATACCAAAGCCCAAAAGCAATACTAACAAATATTTTGAAATTGTTGCAAAGATACCGCCGCCAAAACTTGAAACAGCACTGGCAGTCAGTGCAAACACACCGGGAGCAGCAAATATCATAATCCAATCCGTAATTTTCATTGTCGCTGCAAAGACCGATTCAAAGAATGAAACAATCGGTCTGTTCACTTCGCCGACTTTTGCCAGCGCGAGCGCAAACAATAATACAAAAATTATAATAGGCACCATATTTCCTGATGCAAAGGCTTCAAACGGGTTACTCGGGATAAAATTCAAAACGAGTTGTAAAATATTACCCTGCTCGTGCATAGCCGTTGAAACAGCATGCTGTACATCTTCGGCAATATTTGCCGTAATATAATGGACAGCACCTGCACCGGGTTTAAAGATTACAGCAAAAACGGAACCCAGTACAACTGCAATAGTTGTCAAAATTCCGTAGTATAAAATCATTTTTGACCCGAATTTGCCGAGATGTTTGTTATCTCCGACACTGGTAATACCGATTATTATTGCAGAAACAACAAGAGGTATAACTACCATTGTGATAAGTCTTATAAACAACTGACCAATGAATGTCAGGACATTATCAACCAGAATGTTCGGATGGTCATGCAGGAAAATTCCCACTAAAATACCGGCGATAATACCAAAGAAAATATGCCAGTTACGTTTAATACCAAGACCTAACGCAATGAGAATCTGCATGTGTAATTTCATATATAACCTCTTACTTCTTCATAAACGATATCAACTCGGTCATTATAGCACTATTTCCCAAAAATTTCAAATAATTTTTGGGAAATTTGAATATTACATGTTACTCATAGCTAAAAAATACCAAAAAATCTTTTTTTCGTTGGTTCAAATAATATATGACCCTCTAAATCAAAGATTTTTATATCAAGACCTTTATTTGCTATTAGTTTTGAGTATTTTGCTAAATCATGTGCTGAATATCCGTGTGGTAAGACAAGTTTTTCTATCGCATTTGACGGAATACCTACAGGAACAGCCCGGTGCGTAGTGTATGAACTATAGCCACTCATATTACCATCTTTAAATAGAGGAGATTTTCCTTCACTCACAGAAAAGGAATTAGTCAGAATCTTATTATCTATACTGTTTTTATCAAAAACGATAACAACGCCAGTTGGATCATACTCTTGCCCACTTGCTTTCAATGGCATAAAATTTGCTTCACCTTGCGCGAAGTCATTTCTGTCAAAATAATCATATATTGACATTCTACCCTCTACATCCCAAACATCTGCACACATAGGCGTTCTTGTACCCGGAGTTCCATCTGAATTGTGCGCTACTGCATTACCTGTAAACTCACGACTTTTCAAGCCATCATCAAGTATACTTTCCAAAAAGGCACCATCCGTTCTGTGCAATAAATTGTTTTCAGATATCATATTATCAGCATTGTGTGAAATTTTACGATGGCCTGAAGATATGTAAGCTTCATAAGAATCTTCTACTAAAGCTTTCTGCGAAGGAGTAAGATGTTCAGCCAAACTTTCGTTGCTGATACCCTGCATTGAATTATATTCACCAACAGCCCTTTCTGAAGCAGGCATGCGTTCAAAATCAAGAGAATAAGTTTTTTTAGGGATTTGAGCATCTATACGCTTGATATATGCTTCAATAGTCTCATTAGGCCTCATTGGTGTGTTTTCACATAATGTCTGAAAATCTCGCATATAACCTTTTCTTGCGATTAGTGTTTCTTTCAAATATTCCGGATTGACTAACCCGTCAACCACTTTATAGCCAGAAACTTGATCATCAAACAACTTTTTACCGGCCAATCTCTCAACCGCAGATGAAATATCAGCATCTTTTATACTTGTAACTTTGTTTAAAGATGAAATAAGTTCTTCTCTCGACATACCTTCAATATATTGTTTGGACCAAGAATTATTACCAAAGAAAGAAGTTAATTCATTAACATTTTCGCCAAATGCAGCACCTTTACGCCCACCACGCGCTCTATAGCACAAAGATCCACCCACATCAGTACGAATTGCCCGACCGTCATGCATCATAACATTACCTACCTTTAAGGCATCCCAATTGGCAAGCCAGCAATCAGCAGCAAAACCTTCTCTTATTGATTCTACTCCGGCTGAGGTCGGGGGTGTCATATGTTCAAAAGAACTACGGACACCAAAATCACCATCTAATCCAAAATTGTCCACAATTGACAGTTTTGGCGTATCTACCCCTGCCAAATGGTACAAATCACTTGCTAAAACTTCTGAATGAGCTCTTGCACCTCGTTGCTGGCGCCATACGACAGCTGCGTCATGTGGATGTTTCATTACGCCTGTTCCAGCTATAACATTTATTTCGTTTTGAGATAATCTGGAAGTTTTTACATACGATAATTCTCCGGTTAAATTATCTCTAATCCAGAATCCAGGATTTGATCCTTGTTGTGTACCACCATAGACAGTAACCTTTCGAGGTTTACCATCTATTATTAACGCTCGTTGGATTTTGGGATGGTTACCATTTTCTAATTCACTCAATTTTGCTTTCACTGCTTTTGCTTTTGCCTCAGCTTCTGCTTTTGCCTTTGCCTCAGCTTCTGCTTTTGCCTTTGCCTCAGCTTCCACTTTAGCTTTTGCCTCAGCTTCCGCTTTTGCCTGTGCTTCGGCTTCTGCTTTTGCTTTTGCTTCGGCTTCTGCTTTTGCCTTTGCTTCGGCTTCTGCTTTTGCCTTAGCTTCAGCTTCCGCTTTTGCCTTTGCTTCTGCTTCTGCTTTTGCCTTTGCTTCTGCTTCCGCTTTTGCCTTTGCTTCGGCTTCTGCTTTTGCCTTAGCTTCAGCTTCCGCTTTTGCCTTTGCTTCAGCTTCCGCTTTTGCCTTTGCTTCGGCTTCTGCTTTTGCCTTTGCTTCGGCTTCTGCTTTTGCCTTTGCTTCTGCTTCCGCTTTTGCCTTTGCTTCAGCTTCCGCTTTTGCCTTTGCCTCTGCTTCTGCTTTTGCCTTAGCTTCAGCTTCAACATTTACCGGTTTCTTTAACGCATCCAATTCTGCGACTTTACCGGCACGTTTACCCTGCAAAGCTTCAATTTGGGCTTCAAGATTTTTTATTGTACTGCCATTGTTACGTCCCATCCGGTTTGCTTTTTGGGCACCGGCGAGTTGTTTTTCTAACTGCTTAATCTGACCGTCAATACCTTTAATATCATCATCCAAGGATTTAATTGCAGCTTCATCTGCGCCCAAAGGTGCTCGAGCAGGTTTTTGCTCTTTTATAACAGCATTATTTTCAACACTGTGAGCTTCAGCATATTCTGCCCGAACTTTATTCTGATGTGCATCGAGTGCAGCACGCTCTTCAGGGGTTGGTGCTTTATAGCTGTGCTCTTGCGCATAGGCATTTAATTCTGCTTCAGACGGAGTACCCTGTGCTTCAAGTTCTTTTGCAACCATCGCCCCATCATTTGCGTTAAGGTGAGATTCGTCAATATTTCTTGCGACTTTTGCCTTTTTGCCTGCAACGGGTGTTTCCTGAGTTACATGCACGCCTTCTTTTGGGTGTCGAGGAGTAACTTGTTTTCTCCCCAATGTCCTAGCACCTATAGTATTAGCAACACCTGACATAATCATATTTGTCATAACACCTTGAGCAGAAACATTTCCTGTTGTTGCATATTCAGCGACAACACCAACTCCAGTATCAGCCGCAATAGTTGTACCCAGTCTTATACCTGTTCTTACAACTGCACCCGAATTATTTGCAATACTACCAATATATTTCATTTGACCTATACCGATAGCAGTTGTAGCACCATTGACAATACTATCTTCTAAATTTCGCTCACGAGCTTCAGCAGTGTTACCTGTATAAGACGTTGCATATTCAAGCACATTCATACCATATGTTGTTGCTCCTGCTACTACTCCGCCAACAGCAGCAGTTGTATATGTTGAACCTAATACAGCTGCAGTTGCTGTCATTCCTGCACCTGTGGCTGCTCCGGCACCAAGAGCCAAGCCACCTGATGCAACTGTTGTTGCAACGATTACAGGAGCCAGAACAATTCCCATTTTACCGTATGCAATAGTTTGATTATAATCGCTATTTGTTTCTGCTAAAGCATTTTGCTTATCCATTATTTGTTGTGCTAAATCTTGAGCAGAAACTACATTACCGTCACTATCTCTCAATTTGCCTTGAGCTGCTGCTTCAAATTGTTGCAACATCAATTTTGCATTTCTATATTCTGTTGCAACATCATCTCTGTCTGTGCCAAGACCTGAATATCTTGACAAACCATTTGCCATATTCGAAAGAGTACCTTCAGCATCAACACCTTTTTTGAAATCTCTTTCTAATTCTGCAACATATTGACGCATTTGTTGCAGAGATTGCATATTAGCATTTTTAATTTCGGCAATTTGTTGAGGATCAGTAATTTTATTTCCATCAGCATCATAGAATACTTCATCACTCGCAATAGTTTTTGTATCCGAAAGAAGTTGCATATATGTATCTTTGGTATTGATTGTATTATTAGTTGTTATAGGTTGTTGTCCCGGGCCTGTGTACGTTTGAGTAGTTGTTGTATAAGCAAAATTTTCCTTTTCTACACTTGCTTTAACGGCACTCATAACTTGCGGATTATTTTGCAAAATGGCCTTTAATTGTTCTGTTTGATAATCTGCAACGTTTGTATATCCTGCGCTCACACCGGTTGAGCCCCCGCGGCCTCTGTTTGCATCAATAGAATGCATTAATTCGACACAAAAATCAGTTATTTGCTCATCAGTAAAATTAACTTGACCTGAAAGCATTGCATTAGCTTTAATTTTTGTTTTATCATTTTGATCTGTTGCACCTTTTAATGCTTTATTATAAAGGTCTGTCATATCTTTGACACCTTTAATATCACCGCTTGCAACAAGTTCTGCCATTGCAGAATATGTTTCAGGATCCATACTATCAAAGGTTTGACTGTAATTACCATTTTTAACACTGTACAAGGATTCTTCCGCTTGCACTCTTGCCGGTTTTACACCTTTGAACAAACAAGTATTACTTGCTGAAACATTTCCGGCATCTACTGTTCCAGTTTCATCAGAATGAAATCCTGCAAGGAATCTTTGAATATTGTCTTGATTAGTAAATCTTGGTTGATATTTACCTTGCGGATCTTTTGTAATTTCTTCACCAGCTCTTTGGTCCAAATATTGATAATCAAAGCTATTAGGATTTTCATTTACCACATCCAAACCTTTATTAAGAGCTTCTTTATCCTGATAATCAAATACTAATCTTCCGATTACGCCATTTCTGTGAGCTTGATCGCCCTCATCGATAACTACAACAGGCTGACCATTTTTATCTAATACAACATTTCCGTTTTCATCTGTTTGATAAACGTACATTGCTTCTTGATACGCACCTGTTTTAACCCAGTTTGCATCAAATTGATCTACTTCTTGTGCATTCCAACCGTCACCGGCGATATATGAACGAACAACTGAACCGTTATTTTCTGCAAGTTCAGGGTGATCTTTTTTGAATTGAGCTTCTACTTCTAATCTTAAATCTCTATCAGAACAAAGCTGCATAACCTCATTTAAGTCAGACGTTGATGTATAACCTTGAACTTCATGTTCAATTTCACGTTTTACAGTATGAGCTTGTTCTTCAGTTGTCATAGTACCGCTATTAATGAGAGTTTTAAATAAAGGTCTTGCGGCAGTATGACTCATTTCATCCAAAATTAATGCTTCAACAGGCATTGTTTGTGAATCACCGGCATAATCTTTATCTTTTGCTTTTAATTCGGCATTTACTCCTTGCAAGATATCCCTTGAATAGATATTTTTAACACCTTGTTCAAGATGCTCTTCATTAGTTCCCATACCTTTAGCAGCAGTATGTAATTGATCAGCAACGAAAGCTGATTCTTGTTTTACGATTTGAGTGTATTTACCTCTGATAATGGCTTTTCCTGTTTTTTCATCAAAGTACCAAACTTTACCATCATTATCTTTTACATAAGTTACGTCGTTAATTCTTGACACGGTATTATTTCTTTGATTTTGGGGTTTATTTACATATGCTTTGTGAGCTTGCAAATAGTCTTCACGCAGAATTTTACTGTCGTGTGATCTTGTATAAAGTTTTCCGTCAAGTTTTACTAATTGACGGCCATAACCAACATCGCCAATAACTTCAAACTCTTTGTTGCCCCAACCGTCAGCTTTAACTTTTTTACCTTTATCATTGAAATTTTTGACACCGAGTTTTTTATAATATTCTCTTTCTTGTTTAGCAGCTTCTGCTTTTTGTCTGCGGATTTCAGCATCACGTGCGTATTCAGCCTTAGCTTCCGCTGCGGACTTTCTTCCCTGAAGGCGTTTGTCACCCGCCTCAAGTTCACCGGGAACTCTTATTTCAGCACCCACTAAAAATTGGTTTCTTTTCAAAAGATCCTGGTTTAAATCTCTGATTTCTTGAGGAGTGCAACCAAATCTTTTGGCAATCATTTCAACACTTTCGCCGTTTTGAACAATGATACCTTTTGTGTTGCCCTCTCCGTCATATTCAATATTGTATGCTTTGCCATCAACAATCTTTTGCTGAGCAAGTGCTTTACCGTCAAGAGTTCGGACGGTTTGAGATGTAATATTTCCGTCTGTTATTTCATCTACATAATGCGGAGGTTGGCTTTCATAATCGTAAGTTCTTTTAGTTACTTTGCCATCTTCCGTGATTTCTTCATTTATCGGAGTTTTACCGTCTTCATTTAATTGTCTGACGGCACTGCCGTTATGGAAAGTAACATTTTCGGTTACTGTTCCGTCATCATTATATGTAAAGGTAGAATGACGCTCTTTTGCTTCAATTCCTTCATTTTCAACCCTTGTATCAAGAAGTTCTTTGCCGCTTGCGTCGTAGCGATAATTTTCAGTAGTTGTGCCTTGTTTAACTTCTTTTGATTTTGGTTTACCCTCTTCAAATACAACTGTAGAAAGCCCACCTTCGGAAGTTAGAACTGTTTCTTTGGATTTTGTAGTACCGTCAGATTCAAATTCAGTATCTGTCTTGTTACCGTCTTTATCAACAGTAGTTTGAGATGTAAGGACTTTATCGGAATTCAAAAGTTGAGTCGTTGTTGCTCCGTTTTCATCCGTTGTAACGACTTCTTCACTTCTGTCCGGTTTAATTGTTTCAATCTTACCATCGTTATACTTGACAGAAACTAATTTCTGCCCGTCTTTTTCGGTAACGGAAACTTCTTCAACAT
>JAFYDY010000051.1 GCA_017544545.1 bacterium | reverse complement strand
TCTACATAATTCTTCAGGAATTTACCTTCAGCATCATCTCTTGAATAGCCAAATGTCATTTGTGTCAAGTCATTTGTACCATATGAGAAGAATTCAGCTTCTGTTGCAACTTCTTTTGCTGTAAGTGCTGCTCTCGGAATTTCAATCATTGTACCGAACTTGTAATCAACTCTGATACCTTTTTCGTTCATTACTTGTTCAGCAACAGCAACCAATGTAGCTTTTGCAGTCTTCAATTCGTTGATGTGACCGATCAAAGGAATCATAATCCAAGGTTTCAGGCTGTAACCTTCCTTCTTCAAATCGCAGCAAGCTTCAAAGATTGCTCTAACCTGCATTTCGTTGATTTCAGGATAAGTCAAACCTAAACGGCAACCGCGTAAGCCCATCATCGGGTTAGATTCAGAAAGGTTTTCAACGATTTCAAGCATTTTTTCGTCTTCTGAGTAGTCTTGATTTAATGCACGTTTTGTGGCAACTTTTTCAATCAACTCTATCTTAGAAGGCAAGAATTCGTGAAGCGGCGGGTCTAACAAACGTACTGTTAATGGTTTGTCGCCCAATGCTTTGAACATTGCATAAAAGTCTGAGTATTGCATCGGTAACAAGTGTGCAAGTGCTTCTTTTCTTGCTTCTGCAGTATTTGCAATAATCATTTTTTGTACCCAAGGAAGTCTGTCAGGATCCATGAACATGTGTTCTGTTCTGCAAAGACCTACACCTTCAGCACCAAATTTGATTGCGTTTTCAATATCTTTTGGTGTATCTGCGTTTGCTTCAACACTCATTGTTTTAATTTCGTTTACCCAGCCAAAGAAGGTTTCAAAGTCTTTATCAATACCTGCTTCAACAAGCTCGATAGCACCTTCCATAACTTCACCTGTTCCACCGTCAAAAGAAATAATATCGTTTTTGTGGAATACGGTTCCGTCAGAACATGTGATTGTTTCATTAGCAAGGTCAATCTTCAAGTCTTCACAACCTGAAACGCACGGTTTACCCATACCTTTTGCAACAACTGCTGCGTGAGATGTAGCGCCACCTCTGAGGGTTAATACACCCTGAGAAACTGCCATACCGTGAATGTCATCAGGACATGTTTCAATTCTGACCAAGATAACTTTTTCACCGGCTTCGCCTCTGCGAGCTGCTTCTTCGGTATCAAATACGATTTTACCAACTGCAGCACCCGGAGATGCGTTTACACCTTTTGAAACTTTGTGTGAATGTTTTACTTTGTCAGGGTTGAAGCAAGGCAGCAATACCTGATAAACTGAATAAGGATCTACCTGCATAATTGCTTCTTCTTTGGAAATAATACCTTCATTGTACATATCAACGGCAATTTTGATAGCTGCTTTTGCAGTTCTCTTACCGTTTCTTGTCTGAAGAATCCAAAGTTTACCACGTTCAACCGTGAATTCCATATCCTGAACATCGTGATAACCTTTTTCAAGTTGTTTTGCAATATTTACATATTGAGCGTAAATATCAGGCATATCTGTTTCAAGTTCAGAAATTTGTTTTGGTGTTCTGATACCTGCAACAACGTCTTCACCTTGTGCATTTACCAAATATTCACCATAAAATTTGTTTTCACCGGTTGCAGGGTTACGAGTGAAGGAAACACCTGTTGCACAATCGTTACCCATATTACCAAATACCATTGTCTGAACGTTTACTGCTGTACCGAAATTGTGATCAATTTTGTTCATATTTCTGTATGCAACAGCACGAGGAATATTCCAAGATCTGAATACGGCTTCAATAGCTTCCTGAAGCTGTACATAAGGATCTTGCGGAAATTCTTTTCCGGTAACTCTTTTGATTGTTTCTTTGTAGATAGGAATCAAAGACTTCCAGCCTTCTGCAGAAACTTCGGTATCGGAAGTTACGCCTTCACGAGCTTTAACTTTTTCAACTTCAGATTCGAAGTATTGCTGTCTGTCCATTTCCCAAGCAACAGAACCAAACATTGTTAAAAATCTTCTATATGAATCATAGCAGAAACGGGGGTTTTGAGTTAAATTAACCATTGCTTCAACGGTTTCATCATTAAGACCTAAGTTCAAAATTGTTTCCATCATACCTGGCATTGAAACTCTTGCACCGGAACGAACAGAAACCAATAACGGATTTGTTGTATCTCCGAACTTTTTACCTGCTTGAGCTTCAACTTCTTTCAGGTAATATTTAACTTCATCCATCAAACCTTCCGGCATTTTGTTACCGTTGTTGATATATTCCATACAGGTTGCTGTAGTAATAGTCAAACCCGGAGGAACAGGAAGTCCCAAATTAGTCATTTCAGCAAGGTTAGCACCTTTGCCGCCCAATTCGGCGCGCATATTGGCATTACCCTCTCTGAACAACCATACACGTTTTTCTGTCATAATCTTTTCTCCTTCTAATGTAAATTATTATCAGATAATTTTAATAAAATATTACCATGAACATACACACAAAAAAGAAATAAGATTAATTTTCGTTAATTCTGTTAACAATTTACCCCACGAAAAACTTTTTAGGATTGTCTTCAATCATCTCGGCATAATTTGATAGTTTTAATTTTGCATAATCTTCACTCGTTTTTAGCATCTCTCTGTTCATAATACTGAAATTCTCATACCCCAAACGCCTTGACGCCTTGCTTAAGTGCGCCATACGTCCTTCTATCTGATCGGGATTTAATTTTTCTATATCAAAACCACAACACCGAAGAAGTTCTTTTTCCCCGAAATCGTTCAGAATATTTGACAAATATTCAAGTTTTACTTCCAGCGCTTTATAAATTCCTGCCTGTCCTCCGTCAGCTTTTTCTGCCGCCGCCACAACACCGTGCAGTCTTATACTGTCTATCAGATACCTCAAATCCTTCAGATTATAATCTTTCGGCATTCTGTAAAAAGCACGTCGAACTTCGTCTTCACTCATTTTGCTCAAATCGGTTTTTTCCAAGATATCCATAAACACATTCTGTTCAAAATTCTGCATAACCTCATCCGGAATCTTAGTCGGTTTTAAATATTCATCAAGAGATTTTATTTCGCTCAAATCATATCTGCGTTGTTTATACATCGGCTCAAAACCTTTATCAAGGCTCAGCATTTGCCTGATTTTGCCAAAAGCCGTATCCAAAAGTGCCTCTTTTGTTCTCGTGCCTGATAATCTGCTTTCGGTAATTGCGTTTGCCAGCTGACCAAATTGGAAATCTTCAGCTATATTTATTTTTGTATTTTTTAATCTTTCCATAAAGTCAAGCAGACTCTTTTGTTTGCTGTCAAGATGAGCCTCTACCTCCTGCAACATATCCTCCGCAAAATTGTTGCCATGCGGCAATGACAGGTAATCTTTCAGCGCCAAAGCCGTTCTGTTTTGTTGCCCGGAAACCTCACCCATAACTTCATATTTTATTCTCTGAAACAGTACCGAAAAATCATCCTTACTGTTTTTCATACCCTCATTGAAGATTTGATATAAGCGGCCAAAAGCCGTATCCTGTGCCGCCATAACTTTTTGAGGAGTATCTGCAGGCTCCAGTTTTGAAGTATACGCTTTAGGATTTATAATGTAAGTTTCTTTATATTTCGTTATATAGGACAGAGATTTTTTGAACGCAGATTCAATTTTTTTGCCTGCAAAATCAGAAAATTTATCTACTATAGAAACCATTTCCTCAATTCTGCCGTTGATATATTTGTCAAAAATATCATTTTTACCCGGTCTTGTCAGCCCGAGGTATAAAAGTATTGCCCCTCCGGTAATCAATCCCCCTGCAATTATATTTGTTTTATTGTCTCTCAATTTTTCCCTGAAAGTTTTTTCTTCGGCCGTTACTTCTTTCTTTTCAGCAGGAGGAGTATAAGTCTTTGAAGGACTTACATTTTGATAAGACATTACTTTTTGAGAAATTAAATCTGCCATATAAATATCCGACAGGTTTTATTAATGCAGAAAATATATTTTTTTGCCATCAATTGCTTAAATTTGTAACAAAAATTTTTACTCTTTATACATCCGGCAAAGTGCCTTTTACATCGGCAACTTCGTCACTTTCCAGATTGAAGGTTTTATGCAAAGCTTTAACTGCTTTTTCAGCATCGGCTCTGTCTATCAAACAGCTGATTTTTATTTCTGAAGTTGAAATCATTTTAATGTTTATATCAGAATCCGCTAAAGTTTTGAACATTGTTGATGCGATACCAGGACGATCAATCATTCCGGCACCGATAATTGAAACTTTTGCAATATCTTCATCTGTGGTAACACTTTCCGCACCGAGTTTTTCTTTAACTTTTTCCAAAATACTCAACGCTTTTGGCAAGTCTTCCTTATTTATTGTGAAGGCTATATCGTTTGTACTGGTTGTCTTGCGTGCATATGACTGAATAATCATATCAACGGAGATATTTTCTTCTGCCAAATAGCTGAACAATGTTGCAGCTTCACCGGGGGTATCCGGAATTTCACGAACAACAATTCTCACTTGTGACAAGTCAGAAGCAACACCTGCAACCGGTTTATTTATTTCCATTTTTTCAACTCCTACAATTAAGGTTCCCATATTTTCAAGATTAAAACTGCTGCGTACTCTCAACGGCACAGAATACTGTTTTGCCGTTTCAACGCTGCGCGGATGAAGAACGTTTGCACCTGCATGCGCAAGTTCCAGCATTTCTTCATAAGAAATTGTGTCTAACCTTGAAGCTTTTGGGACAACTCTGGGGTCTGTCGTATAAACACCCTCTACATCTGTATAAATATCACATCTTTCGGCATTCAAAGCCGCCGCCAAAGCAACAGCCGAAGTGTCAGAACCACCTCTGCCTAATGTTGTAATTTCACCATCTTCGGTTACACCCTGAAATCCTGCGACAACAATAATGTTTCCTTCATCAAGATTTTTCTTCAATTTTTCCGTTGAAATATCAACAATCCTTGCTTTTGAGTGGACATTTTCCGTAAGTATCCCGATTTGACTTGCATTAAAACTTACGGCCTTGTACCCCTGTGCCTGAATTGCCATAGTCAAAAGCGCAATTGAAACACATTCGCCTGTTGAAAGAAGCATATCCATTTCTCTTGCTGACGGAGACGGATTAATATCTTTTGCCATCTTAACCAAATGATCTGTCGTATGGCCCATTGCAGACACAACGACAACAATGTCATGACCGTTATTCTTTTCACGAATAACAGTTTTTGCGACATTTTTTATCTTGTCAATGTCAGCGACGGACGTTCCGCCAAATTTTTGTACTACTATCTTTTTCAATTTATTTTCCCTGTATATTTTTTAAGATGGTTTCTAAATCTTGCTTTTCGGGTTTGTACTTAAAATCTCCGCCAAGTGTCAGGATTTTTTCTGCGACAGAAATCGCTTCCTTTACATTATATTCGGAAATATTTTCCTTGACAAGTCTGTACATAGAATAAAATAATAAATTTAAAACTTCACAATCCTGATTATCTATATTTTGGGCTTTTTGAAGCTTTCTTTTTGCATCTGCAAAGTCTGATATCTCTGTCAGCCATTTTGCATATTCTGTTAAACCTTCTTTATATTTCGGATTTTCGGAGGTGAATTTTTCATAATATTCACGCACTTTGTCTTCTCTGTTCAAGTGTTTATACACTCTCGCCAGATGAAGAAGATTATATGTTTGAAGGGGGTCTGTTTTCAGTGCTTTTTTGAACATATCAACTGCATCTTCATATTTTTCAGCAGATACATACTCAAGCCCTGCTGCCTCCTGAATATATACATTTGCCTGATTTTTCTCTTTCACTTCATTCAGCATTTCAAAGTTGTTTTCCAGTGAATTTATGAGAGCCAGCCCGATTTTTGCATTCTCACTTTCATTGTTTTTCTCTAAAGCAACTACAAAATTTTGTCTTGCATCCTCAAAATCAAAAAGCCGAACACAAGCCTTTCCCCACTCAATGCGTAAATTTTCGCAGTCCAAATCATTTTCAAGAGCTTTATAAAAAATTTCATTTGTCAAAACCGGCTCTTTTTGGATTGAATAAACTTCGCCCAGAACAAAATACGCAGGCAGCATAAGTTTGTTATACTCAATAGCTTTTTTTGCATAACTCTCAGCTTCCTTATAATCGGATTTTATAAGTTTCAGGTTTGCATACTCATACGAACTGCTTTCATTCGGTGCAACTTTTGTCAAAAATTTCAGCTTCATCTCTGCTGATTCGTATTCGCCAAGCCTTATTTCCATAACGGCAGATAATAAAATTGCAGTATAATTATACTTGTTTATTTTGGATGCAAGGGCAAATTTATCACGGGCGTGTGCATATTTTTTCAGCCTCATCAAAGCCATTCCCCAGCCTGTCTGAACATCTGTATTCATCGGGGTAATTTCGTCGGCTTTTTCAAAACATTTCAAGGCTTCTTCATACCTTTTTGTCGTTATAAGACACATCCCCAGACGAAGCCAAATTTCTTTGTCCTGAGAATTTATATCTGCCGATTTTTCATAATAATTTACGGCATCTTCGTAATTGTATTGAGTTTCGGCAATCTTACCGAGATATTTGTACGCTCTTGCATCGCTTTTTGAAACTTCCAACGCTTTATATAAAAGTTCCTGCGCCTGCGCATATTCTTTTTGTTCAATCATTTTTTTTGCCTGATTTACATAAGCAACATTAGGCATTGACTGAACGATTGAATCCTGTTTGTAGTTATCAACGGAAACATTCAGATTTTTTACTTTTTCAATAATACTTTTTAATCCG
>JAFYDY010000050.1 GCA_017544545.1 bacterium | reverse complement strand
GGGCGTAAAATTTAAAGATGCCGACCTTATAGGTTTCCCGTACAGAGTGACCGTCGGAAAAACTATAACCGAAGGCAACGTGGAATTTGTAACCCGTGCAACCGGAGAAAAAGAAGTTCTTAAACCTGAAGAAGCAGTTTCAAAAATTGTTGAAGCCGTAAGAAATATAAAGTAGAGGAAAGAAATGATATTAGAATTTTTATATTCAAAGATACACAGAGCAACTGTTACAGATGCAAATCTTAACTATGTCGGGTCAATTACTATTGATGAAACATTGTTAAAGGCTGCGAACATAAGAGAATGGCAAAAGGTTGAAATTCTGGACGTAAATAACGGAGAAAGATTCCAAACCTATGTTATTAAGGGCAAAGCCGATTCCGGCCAAATATGCCTGAACGGTGCTGCAGCCAGAAAAGTACAAAAAGGGGATAAGGTTATTATCGTTACCTACGGACAATTTGAAGAAAAAGAACTTCAAAATTATAAACCTACTATCGTTATTGTCGATGATAATAACAAAATTATTGAAAAGAAATAACTATTTTTTGCCTTAACAGATTGACCTTTTCGGGTAAAATTTATATAGTTATAGAATAAAGGTAGCATCTTTAAGAAAGAGGGGTATATGACAGATTTTAAATATACAAGATTAGACGGAAGACAGTTTACCAGAGATGATATCAAAGGTTTTATTCAGGAATATAATATCAAGTTTATTAAACTGCAATTCGTTGATATAAACGGACAAGTTAAAAATATGTCCATTCCGTCAGAGCATATTGATAAAGCTTTGGATAACGAAATAATGCTTGACGGTTCATCAATTAAAGGTTTCAGAAGTATTGAAACATCAGATATGTTTTTCCACCCCGATATAAACAGTTTCCAAATTTTGCCTTGGAGAAACAAAGATGGCGGAAACGCTGCAAGATTGATTTGTGATATCTATAACGCAGACGGAACACCGTTCGAGGGCTGCCCCAGATGCAACCTAAAAAGAGTTATGGAAGCGGCCAAGAAATTGGGATTTTCAATGAATATCGGACCAGAAGCCGAATTCTTCCTGTTTTCTAAAGACGAAAACGGTAACATAACAACAACGACTCAGGATCACGCAGGATATTATGATGTTGGGCCTGAGGATTTGGGAGAAGACGTCAGAGCCGATATCGTTCTGACACTTAAAGAAATGGGCTTTGATATTGAAGCTTCTCACCACGAAGTTGCTGACGGACAACACGAAATTGATTTCAGATATGCTGATATACTGACAGCGGCTGACAATGTCACAACATTCAGAATTGCCGTTAAAGCAATAGCGGCTCAGCATAATCTTCACGCAACCTTTATGCCAAAGCCTATCTTTGGAATAAATGGTTCAGGTATGCACTGCAATGTTTCATTGTTCAAAGACGGGCATAATGCTTTTTATGATGAAAATGCGGAATATCAACTGTCAGACGAGGCTAAATACGCAATTGGAGGTATGCTCAAACACGTAAAAAGTATAACTGCAATCACAAACCCTGTTGTAAACAGTTACAAACGTCTTGTTCCGGGCTATGAAGCACCTGTTTACCTTGCATGGTCTTTGGCAAACAGAAGTGCTCTGTTGAGAGTTCCGGCAAAAAGAGGAGTTTCAACAAGAGTTGAATTAAGGTCACCCGATCCGGCATGTAACCCGTATCTTGCCTTTGCAGCAATTTTAGAGGCTTGTCTTGACGGAATAAGAAACAAAATTGATCCTCCGGCACCTGTTGAAAGCAACATCTACAAACTAACATCAAAAGAACGTAAAAAACAGAGAATAGATGCATTGCCGGGCAGCTTGGCAGAAGCTCTTGAATATATGGATAAATCTCTTGTTGCTCAGGCTGCACTTGGAGAACACATATTTAAAGAATTTATGACTTCCAAGAAAAAAGAATGGGATTCGTTCAGAACATATGTTTCCAAGTGGGAACTGGATAAGTACCTTGAAAGATATTAATAAATCGGCTCCTTCGGGAGCCTTTTATCATGCTATAATCATTTTATGGAAAAGCCATATATAATTAATACCCATTCGCACGCAAATATGCTTCGTCAGACAAATATTGACGAAGCTATAAAAGCTGCACAAGCAGAAAATATCATTACCATTGTACCTTCAAGCAGCGGTGAGGATATTTTTGAAGTTGATAAATTTATACAAAAATATGATGATGTTTACGGCTATGTCGGAGTGTTCCCTGAAGAAGTAAAAACCTTTACGGATAAAACCCTATCCGATATGGAAAATATAATAAAGACAAATAATAAAATAATAGGTATCGGAGAAATCGGACTGGATTACTATTGGGACAAGACATATAAAGAACTTCAAAAAGAAATTTTCATTAAACAAATTGAATTTGCAAACGAAATGAACTTGCCGCTAAATATTCATTCACGGGATGCTCACGGGGACACTCTTGAAATCCTGAAAAAATATAACAAAAATTCAACGGCAATTATGCACTGTTTTTCCGGCAGTCTGGAGTTCGCCGGAGAGTGTATAAAAGAAGGTATTTATATAGCACTCGGAGGTGTTGTAACCTTTAAAAATGCCATAAAAGCAAAAGAGGTTGCCCAAAATATTCCGCTTGAGTATTTGCTTTTGGAAACAGATGATCCGTACCTTGCCCCTGTTCCGTACCGAGGAAAAGAAAATCAGCCGGTTTACGTAAAATACGTTGCCGAATATATTGCAGGGTTAAGGAATATGCCAACGGACGAGATTGCAAAAATAACAACGCAAAACGCTGAAAGGATATTTAATCTTAATGCAGAATAAAGAGCGATTAGATAAATACTTAACCGATTTGGGCTACTTTGAAACAAAAAGCAAAGCGGCTTCCGCTATTCTTGCAGGGAACGTCAAAATCAATGATGAATACATAACAAAAGCGGGCTATCAAATAAATACTCAAAAAGAATATGATATTGTTGTAAAATCTATGCCTTATGTTTCCAGAGGAGGATTTAAACTGCAAAAAGCTCTTGATACCTTTAAACCCGAGGTAAAAGACAGAGTGTGCTTTGATGCCGGTGCTTCAACCGGGGGTTTTACAGATTGCCTTTTACAGTACGGAGCGAAGTTTGTTTATGCTGTTGATGTCGGATACGGACAACTGGACTGGAAAATCCGTTCTGACGACAGAGTCAAAACTATTGAAAAGACTAACTTAAAAATATGTACGGCAGATGATATTTATGATGAAAACGAAGAATTTGCGGATTTTCTTGTAAGTGATTTATCATTTATATCTCTGACAAAAGTACTTGGGAATTTAAAAACTTTACTCAAACCCGAGTTTCACGAAATGATTTGTCTCATAAAGCCTCAATTTGAAGCCGGAGCAGACAAGGTTGAAAAGGGCGGGGTAGTAAGAAATCCAAAAACACACGCAGAAGTGATTTCCAAAGTCGCTGATTTTGCGAAATCACTAAACTACTCAATTAAAGGCCTTACATATTCATCAATTAAAGGCCCCGCAGGAAATATCGAATATCTTATATGGTTATCAACAGAATGCATTGAAAATTCATATGATATTGCCCAAATAGTATCTGACGCTTTTGAAAAGCTCAATTAAAATATTACCTGAGGTTTTTTATCAACATTGAGTTCAACAAACTTAAATATATTCAGAACAATCCCCGGCTGGAAGTAGTATACTCCGTCAACGGGAGTTATTCTCAACAACCCCTGATTTTTGTTCACATTTGAAATTGAAGCCAAGAATTGTTTATTTACAGCCGTAAACAATATATATCCCGACTTTGACTGTATTTCATTAACCTGAAATCTGTTTGCATTAATTCCCGCAAGCGTCAAAAAGAACAAGGACACGTTATCCGTGTTATAAATTGCATAACAACGTTCAAACGGGACATTTTG
This sequence comes from bacterium, assembly GCA_017544545.1. Taxonomy (GTDB): domain Bacteria; phylum Cyanobacteriota; class Vampirovibrionia; order Gastranaerophilales; family Gastranaerophilaceae; genus Zag111. The sequence continues at coordinate 813 of JAFYDY010000050.1, read as the reverse complement.
AGCCGTTATAAGAGTGCTCAGACTCGTTTGCTCACCTTCTGCAAACGCCGTACCCGAAAATAATATTATTGAAAATACAAAGATTAAAAATACTTTTATGATTCTTGCCATGATTCACCTACATTTATATCTACCAAAAGTTTTACCTTGAGCGGCTGGTTAAGCTCCATAGACTTCAAAACAAGTTCTCTTACTTTTTCCAGTTCGTCTTTATAAACCTCAACAACCAACTCGTCATGCACCTGCATAATTAATTTTGATTTTAGATTATTAGCCTTTAAGGCTTTTTCAAAATCAATCATTGCGATTTTAATTAAATCAGCCGCAGAGCCTTGCATCGGATGATTTATTGCAGCTCTTTTTGCAAATTCTCTAATCATACCGTTGGGGCTGTTTATTTCAGACTCTAAGTTTCGGCGTCTTCCGAAAATTGAAGCAACATAACCGTTTTCTTCAACAAACCGAACCTTTTCATTCATATATGATAATATCCTAGGATAAGTCATGAAATATTTATCAATAAACGATTGTGCTTCATCTGCCGATATTTTAAGAGCCTTTGCAAGCCCGTACTTGCTTTGCCCGTATACAATACCGAAATTAACGGCCTTCGCCTTATACCTCATCTCTTTTGTAACTTCCTCAACAGGCACCTCAAAAACCTTTGAGGCGGTCAGGGTATGAACATCAACACCTGAATTAAAAGCATTTATTAAATTGGCATCACCGGAAACATGCGCCAACAAACGCAATTCTATCTGAGAATAATCTGCAGAAAGTATAAGCGCATTTTCTCTGTCTTTTGGAACAAAT
>JAFYDY010000049.1 GCA_017544545.1 bacterium | reverse complement strand
TTTCAAAGCACGCAACAAGTAAATTGCAGGAAAACGAAGATTTATTTGATATCCACACTTTAGGATTCAGGGGAGAGGCTCTTGCAAGTATCATTTCTATTTCAAAATTGACCTGTACCACAAGAACAAAAGATTTTGAAACAGGAACAAAGGTTAAGTGTGAAAATTCCGAGGTTTCTAAAGTTGAAACAGGGTGTGCTATAGGAACAATTATGGATATTAAGGATTTGTTCTATAACGTACCTGCACGGCTAAAATTTCTTAAAAACTCAAATACCGAATTTTCATACATTCAGGAAATTGTCCAGTCGCTTGCAATTTCTCATCCTGACATTTCAATAGAACTTAAAAAATTCGGCAAAACGGTACTGAAAACAACCGGTCAAAATAATCTCACACAAACAATCAAAGAAATATTCTCATCTGACGTTACAAATAACCTTAAAGAAGTTTTGAAAACGGACGCACCATCAGGGTTGAAAATAAGCGGATTTGTGAGCACACCTGACTATACACGTTCAAGTAAGAAAAATTATCATTTATACATAAATTCCCGCACAGTAAAATGCCCTATTTTTCAAAAAGCTATTGATACTGTCTATAAACACCTGACAGCAAGTAACAAATATCCGTTTGTTGTTTTGAACTTGGAAATTCCACCGCATGATGTTGATGTAAATGTCCATCCGACAAAAAAAGAAGTTCGTTACAGAAATCCAAATCAGATTTTTAATTTCATATATTCTGCCGTGCAGGGCGGGCTTTCAAACTACACTGAAAAAAGATTTGAACCAACAGAAGAAAAATTGGAAACTCCACAGTTTTCAAACGTAGTAAGTTATCCGGAAAGAACTGCCGAAGCGTATGTAAGCAAAGAAACAGATACCCTTTATGTTCCTCAAAGCGTTTCGGAAAAATTTGAATCGCACAACGTGCAGACAAAACAAACACAAATTTTTAATCCACAGGATCACGATACAACAGAGCCTCAGGAAAATATTATCGGGCAATACCACGACACATATATTCTTATAGATACACCGGAAGGCTTGGAAATAGTTGATCAGCATATTGCAGAAGAGCGATATATCTATGAAAAACTCAAATCCGAAAAGAATATTATTTCTCAAATGCTCTTTGTTTCAGATGTTATAGAAGTTTCTGCAACAGAAGCACAACTTATCAAGGAAAACCTTGATAAATTTGAACATTACGGCTACGGAATAGAGTTTCTAAATGATACCGAACTTATTTTCCGAAAAGTACCTCAGCTATTGGCAAAGGTAAACCCTAAAGATATCATTGCAGATATTTTGGAAAATCTTGAAGGAGAAAATCTTGATAACCTTGAAGAAAAAATCCTTATAACCACCTCCTGCAAAGCTTCTGTCAAGGCCGGAACAAAACTTTCTATCTGGCAAATGCAGGAGATTATCAAGAATTGGCGCACCACAAAAATGCCGTACACCTGTCCGCACGGACGACCGATTTCGCACATAATTCCCCACAAAGAGCTTGCAGGTTTCTTTCAGAGAGGGAAATAGGTATTAAGCGCCATAATTACTATTTATCGCTATTCTCTTACCTTGTTTTCGTTTCCGTCTCTGAGACGTTTAATGTTTTCTCTGTGCAGGTAAATTACATAAATTGCCGCAACGAGTGCATATATTATGTATGCCAACGGGGCATTCAAAATCCACATCAACAGCGGAGCCGTTGCAATTGCAACTATTGAGCCGAGAGAAACATATTTTGAAATCCATGTAACAACAGCCCAGACTCCCGCAACAATAAGTCCGACCTGCCAATTAAGTGCAAGTAATGTTCCGACACCGGATGCAACCGATTTTCCACCCGAAAATTTTAAGAATATGGACTTGCTGTGTCCCAAAATTACACTCACTGCCGCTATGACAGGAAGTAACCCGATATCTGTGAAAATTGTTGCATAAATTATGGTCAATACAACCGGCAGAGCACCTTTAATTGCATCTAAAATCATTACGGTAAAAAACCATTTTTTACCCATAACACGTTTTACGTTAGTTGCTCCTGTTGAGCCCGAGCCTATTGTTCTGATATCCTGACCGGTAAACAGTTTTACTATAAGATATCCTGTCGGAATAGAACCTATCAAATAAGAAATTATAATTACAAATACAATTTCTCTTACAATTATTGTATAATCCATTTCTCTCTCCAAAAATACTCTACGGGGTAATTATACCATAATGAACTAAATATTCAAATTATAACATTATTTTAAAACACAGATTCTCAACTGCAATCGGCAAAAGCATCGGGCGGGAAAGCGAAATTTGAACTTTTGCATCCTCAACATATTTCATATCTTCAAGCATTTTATAAAACAAATGTTTATTTTGACCGTTCGCTTTCATAACGGCAAGCATATAATTTTGCATTTGGGTAAAAACATCCATAGGATCGTTTTCCTGCGCAAGATTCAAAATCTTTTGCTGAAACTCAAGAACACTGTTTCTGTCAAAGGTCCAATAATTTGAAATTATATCTTCAACAAGAGAAAAATCCTGATTATTCTCCAAAACAGAAGGAACAAAAAACGCCTGAGATCTGGATACAACCGTTGAAATGATATCGGACGGATCTTTTGTAAGAAAAATAAATGTCGTATTTTTCGGAGGTTCTTCAAAGGTTTTTAACAGAGCATTTGAAGTGGCTTCCGGAAAATTTATAAGATTTAAAGGCAATAAATTTCCGTCTGCATCTCTGTCACAAAATATATAAACCCTGTGATAATCACTTGATACGGCAAGTTCACCAATAATAGCTTTTGCCTGTTCTATAGTGATATTCTTTTTCCCTTTGGTTGAGTTTTCATCATCCTCATCAGAAGAAGATGAAGCTTCTTTGAAATCAAGTCTTGTGTATATTTTGACAGCAGGATGTGATTTATCCGGCGTGTATGATTGTTCTTTTATCCATCTGCAATTCAGACAATCACAATCCGGAGATTTGTCTTTTGAACAATTTAAAAGTCTTGCAATCTCAAGCGCAAGTGCACACTGTAAATTGATATCAGGTCCCCAAAATAACAAACAATGACTAATATTTTTGGAAGTATCTAAAATTCCTTTTTTAAAATATTCCAAAAGTTTCGGACATTTTTCAAGAGAGTCTTTATCGTAATATGGCATACTCAACCTCTCTTTCCGGCTCCATTGCAGATTGTCCTGTTTTAATTTTGTATTCCGCATCTGTTAAATTTTTCTTCAATCTGACAAGATTTTTTAGAGGAACATTTTTAATTTCTTGAAGTATGTATGGTATGCGTTTTGGGTTTATCTTTATCATTTGGGCAATTTCATATTGAGAATATTTCCCATTATACGCTTTTATTTGAATGTTTTGCCTTAATATTGTGTGAAGAGATGCAAGAATTTCCAGCGGATGTTTTTTCGCCAGAATTTTTTGATATTCCGCAAGAGCTTTTTGGGTATCACCGACAATCAAAGCATTTGTAAAACTGAACAAATCTTCCCCTGTTGTGCAGATTTCTTTTACCATATCACAGGTTACGGGTTTGTCGCCTGCATAAACCTTTAACTTTTCCAATTCGGAATCAAGAGTTCTTAAATTTATTCCAACCTGAAGTAAAATTTCCGAAGCAACTTCATTCGATAATTTTAAATCTTTTGTACCTGCTTGTTTTTTTATCCAGGTTTCATATTCATCTGTTTTATATGACGGAAGCTGTAAAAATTCTTTTGAATTATATTTTGATAACAGCTTAAATATTTTTCTGCGCTTATCAATTTTCTTTTTCTTTTGATCGTCAGGTGAAACATATGCGACAAAAATCACATCAAGGTTTTCATTACAATCTTCCAAAGTCTGTGACAGTTCTGCCAGCTGCTTATCGTCAAAGTCAAAGTTGCCTTCATCCTTCTTTTTACCGCAAAAATAATTAAGACAGTCCACCACAATAAGCATTTTTCCAAACATCATCGGCTGAGATTTCAGTATCGCAATCAAATCAGGAAACTTTGGATTCTTATACGTTTTATAGCTCATCTCAATAAAATTCTTATCAAGTTTATCCCTGAATCCTTTTATTTCCTGTGAAATATTAAATTCTTCATCCCCATAGAAAAAATAAATCATGCCTGTATTTTACAGCAAACAAACTTATCTTACCACACCTTTTTTGCAGGAATTAAAAAGGCTTCCTACAAAACGCATAACCCGGCTGAAAATATTGTTCTTCTTTGGATATTTGACCGGAGGATAAAACATCTTTACTTCATCAAAATCCAAACGGGTTGCTTTTTTCCCCGTTTTTATAAAACGGTCAATTTTATTATCAATAAATTTATCGCCCGTATTCATTCCGTATTTTCGATAAAAAAGATGAGGAACTTTTTCTGGCGCATAGCATCCGCTTGCCACAAGGTGAATATTTCCGCCACAACCGTTTTCGCGACTCAAATCCTGTGCAAAATCAAGCAGCGCCGTTCCTATACCACAACCACGCGAGCTGGAATACAAATCCGAAATATAAAGCGATTTTATAACCTCATCTCCTTTGATAACATGAGTCGGCCGACACCTCATATATCCTGCAGGTTTTTTACTTTCCGGCAAATATGCAGAATATATACGATAATTACCGTCTTCCAGTGACGGAATTCGAGATATCGATACCTTACAAGGTCTTTCAGGCACCGGTTTTACGGAATAAGGTTTTATTTTCAGAAAATTTACCATTTTAAAAATCTTTCATTTACTAGTAAAAACTAAAAAAATAAATTTTGCCCCAATTGTAAATAAATAATAATAAACAAAACTATTATTTATTTTGTAATATAATTTAGGAAGTAGAAGTATAAACAGTTAGGGATAAAACATTGAAAAAGAAATATCATTTTATTGCAATAGGCGGAGTCGGAATGAGCGGATTGGCAAAATATCTGCTCCAAAATGGTTATGAAGTTTCCGGTTCTGATATAAATGACAGCAAATATGTAAAAAGCGTTCGCGATCTTGGCGCAAAAGTCTATATCGGACACAACGATGATAACCTGCCGGATGACTGCATTGTTGTTGCAAGTACTGCAATAAGAGAATTTAATCCGGAAATTCAAAAAGCAAAAAGATTAGGGCTTCCGATTTGGCACCGTTCCGATTTGCTGGCAGAAATTTCAAGAGGGGAAAAATATTTTATGGGATTTTCCGGAACACACGGAAAAACCACAACCTCAGGACTCAGCTCATACGTATTGGAAAAGGCAGGGCTGAAACCTTCTTATGTTGTAGGCGGAATTATCCCTGACATTCACACTAACGCAAATTGCTCCCACGAAAAATATTTTATTGCCGAACTTGATGAAAGCGATGGAACAATCGTTAAATATTCACCTAATTTGGTTGTTGTAAATAACTTAGAACCCGACCACCTTGATTTTTACAAAAACGGTCTGGAATCTATTTTGGAAACATTTGAAACCTTTATTTCAAATATGAGAGAAAACGGGGTTATCCTCGCAAATATGGATAACGAAGGGGTTAAAAGACTGGTCAAATATTTCTCGGTGCACGAACTTGCACACAATGCAAAATTTGTAACCTATTCAATCGGCGGGAATACCGATTATTGCGCTAAAAACATAGTTTATGACGAAGACTATACGACATTTGACATCTTCTATAAAGGCGAATTTCAGACAAATCTGAAGATTTGGCTCAAGGGTGTTCATAATGTTTATAATTCACTTGCCGTCTGGGCAAGTTTGCATACTGCAGGTGTTGAAATGGATTTGGTTAATCCGCATTTTGCAACCTTTGCCGGTATGGGCAGGAGGTTTGAAAAAGTCGGGGAATTTAACGGCGTAGAACTTTATGACGATTATGCCCACCACCCGACAGAAATAAAAGCGACTCTTTCCTGTTCAAAATCCTTCAGAGACAAAAGAATTATCGCGGTATTTCAGCCACACAGATATTCACGATTGCAAAATCTCTGGAACGAATTTATGGAAGCCTTTGACGGTATTGATGAACTGATTGTGACAGATGTTTATGCTGCCTCGGAAGATGAAATTGTCGGAGTAAATTCAAAGGCGTTTGTGGATGAATTTAATGAAAAATCAGACATCCCCTGCCGTCATATT
>JAFYDY010000007.1 GCA_017544545.1 bacterium | reverse complement strand
GGCATCAGCCAAAAACTTTTTGAGACGTTTGGGCTAGATTATAAAATCTACACTGAAAACGTCGAGCAATTTCTCAATCCCCCTTGTTTTTATGTTGAACTTTTGCAATCTAGCATGCAGCAAATAGTTTCAAGACGCTATCGGCTAGAAAATTTATTTGATATCCACTTTTTCACCAACGAAAATGAGCCTAAAAATGATTTTAGGCGTGTAGCTGATATTTTATATGACGCACTCGAATATATCAGCGTAGACAATGATTTAGTACGTGGATTAGGAATGCATTATGAAATTGTCGATGATGTGCTGCATTTTTTTGTGAGTTATAATCTGATTTTGATAAAAACACTTGAACCAGAAGACAAAATGGAAACCTTGAAAACAAGAGGTGAAATAAAATGAGCGATGAAAAACACGAAACAAAGAAAGAAACTAAATACACTACTGAAGCATTGGCAAACTGCAGACTTTGGAAAGCAGACATTGCCAATGCTTTTTTAGAAAAGGACAAAACTTATACTATCGCAGACGCGAAAAAAATTATTGAAAAAAAGTTGAAAGGAGAATGATGTAAATGGCATTAGGCGGAGGAACCTGGGTAACTCAAAATAAAATTTTACCCGGTAGTTATATAAATTTTGTTTCTGCTAAACGTGCAAGCTCAACTTTAGGAGAGCGCGGTTATGCTGCAATGCCTTTAGATTTAAATTGGGGTGTTGAGGGCAAAGTATTTACGGTTACGGCTGAAGATTTTAAAAATAATTCTTTAACTCTTTTTGGCTATGATTACACACATGCCAACATGAAAGGCTTAAGAGATTTATTTTTAAATGCAAAAACATTGTACGCTTATCGTTTAGGTACCGGCACAAAAGCAACTTGTAAATATGCAACAGCTAAATATGCAGGCACACGCGGAAATAATTTAAAAGTTGTTGTGACAGCTATTACAGATGGCGCAAATACAACCGGCTACAACGTAAAAACATTACTTGATAACGTTGTAATGGATTCGCAAAATGTAACCGGTGCAAGCGCTACAAGCAGCGCATTAACAAACAATGATTTTGTTGATTGGATTGCGTCTGTTTCTTTGGAGGCTGAGACAGTATCGCTTTCAGGCGGCGCAAACGCAACAGTAACAACTCAAAGTTACAGTGACTTTTTGGACAAGATCGAAGCTTATTCATTCAATACAATCGGAGCCGTTAGCACTTCAAGCGATGTAAAAGCATTAATGACAGCCTTTACAAAGCGTATGCGTGATGAGCAAGGTGTTAAATTTCAGTGCGTACTTCACAAATACACAACGGCTGATTTTGAGGGCGTTATTTCAGTTGAAAATAATACGGCTGCTGATTTGGTTTACTGGGTAACCGGTGCAAGCGCTGGTTGTGAAATAAATAAATCTAATACAAACAGACTTTACGATGGTGAATACACTGTCAATACTGATTACACACAATCTGAGCTCGAAGCTGCTTTAACAGCTGGTAAATTCATTTTTCACAATGTAGACGGTAATGCACGCGTGTTAGAAGACATTAACACGCTTACAACTACCACAATTGAAAAAGGTGATGATTTCAAATCTAACCAGACAATAAGAGTTTTGGATCAAGTTGCAAATGACATCGCTTTTATTTTCAATACTAGATATCTGGGCATTATCCCAAATGATGAAAGTGGACGTATTTCTCTTTGGAATGACATTATCACTCATCACAAACAGCTTGAATCAATACACGCTATCGAAAATTTTGAAAGTAGCGATGTAACTGTTGAAGCCGGAGAAACTAAAAAATCTGTTGTTGTTTTTGACAAAATCACACCGACAAATTGCATGGCGCAACTTTATATGCAATGTGTTGTAGCGTAAGGGAGGGAATTATAAATGGCTAATACAATGAATGCAAGAGACGCAATAAGCGGAGCTTTAGCAGAATGTTATGTAATAATTGAGGGCAACCGCTATAATTTCATGCAGATTCGCGAGTTCGAAGCGAAAGTAGAAAATAATATTATCGATGTTGCTATTTTAGGCAGAACGTCTAAAGGGCATAAATCAGCTGGAAGCAATGGTACTTGGTCTGGTACAGCTTATTTTAATCAATCGATTTTGCGCGAATTGCTTTATCGCTATCAAGTAAACGGCGAAATGGTTTATTTTGATATACAAGTAACAACTTCAGACCCAACGTCAGACGCAGGTCGACAGACTATTATTCTTAAGAATTGCTTAATGGACGGCGGTACATTAACCAAATTTAACGCTGATGAAGAACTTTTAACTGAAGACATTTCAGGCACATTCGATTCTTGGGAGATGCCTGAGAAATTTACCAATCTTAATGGCATGATTTAGAGGCATATAATTTTTTTATTGATTAAGGAGCGTAAACATGGACTTAAACGGATTTTTAAAGCAAAACGCAGTTCAAGCAGAAAATATAAAATTTGTTGCTTCAGAAAGATTTGTGGATGCAAACAATAAACCGATTGAGTGGGAAATTAGGGCTATCACATCAAAAGAAGATGAAGATTTGCGCAAAAACTCAATGCACAAAGTCCCAATTGTAGGCAAACGCAATCAATTCACGCAAGAAATAGACACAAATAAATACATGGGATTATTGGCGGCTGCGTGTACAGCTTTTCCAAATCTCAATGACGCAAATTTGCAAGATTCATATGGCGTAATGAGTAATGATGAATTATTAAAAGCAATGCTTTTGCCCGGTGAATTTGCAGACTATCTTATAAAAGTTCAAGAGATTTGCGGATTTGATAAGTCCATGCAAGACTTAGTCGAAGAAGCAAAAAACTAATTAAAGAGGGTGATGTTGAGAGTAATTATGCATTTTACTGTTTGCATAAACTCAAAATGTTGCCCTCTCAATTTTTACAATTAGACCGATACGAAAAAGCTTTTGTTATCGCTTGCATAGATGTGAAAATCGAAAACGATAAGAAAGAGCTTCAAAAGGTTAAAAAAAATCGTAGGAGGTGAAAGCGTGGCTACGATTGAAACAAGCATAAAAATGACCGATAAAGCAAGCCCGGTTATAAATAAAATTACTACTGCTCTTGATAAAGCAACTTCTCATTGCGAAAAATTAAACACTGCAAGCAACAAAGTGTTTGACACTAAAGCTATTGATAAAACAAATTCTAAGCTAAATCAGACGTCAAATAAATTTGTACAAATTGCTTCAAACATCAAGTTAGCAGCTGCTAGCTTACAAAATAAATTTATCGCAAGCATAAACGCAGCGAGTGTATTAGTAACTAATTTGTTCGAAAAAATAAAAGCAGCGGCTGCGGCTATGACTGGGCCAATTATAGCTGGTGTTTTAGCAGCCATCATTGCTGTTAAAAAAGCGATTGACTTCATCAAAAAAAGTATTGAAGCCGAGCAAATACAAGCAAACGCTGAGATAAAATTACAAGTTACTTTAGCCAATACCGGTGGGAGCAAAAACGTCTTTGAAGAGGTTTTAAAAAAGGCGGCTGAAATTCAATCTCGCGGTATGTTTGGAGATGAAGCAATGATTTCTGGGGCTAGTGAAATGGCTAAAGTAATAAATAACAAGCAATCCTTAACAAAAATGATGGATGCTTTGGCTAATTATGCAATCAGCATGTCTCAAGGCAAAAGTGTAGACGCTTCAGGAATGGCAAGTTATGCTGCAGATTTAACTAAAGCAATGAACGGAACTTTTACAGGGTTAGAGCGCAAAAACTTTAAATTTACAGAGGCACAAAAAGCTGTTATACAAGGGACAGCGACACAAACTCAATATGTTGAAGCTTTAGGGCAAGGCTACAAAGAAATGACGCGGGAGATGCAAAAGGCAGCTGTTGTAAGCGCAGTCATTGAAAGCAAAACTCATGGTATGTATGAAGCTTTGAGTAATACCCCTGTCGGTCGAATGACACAATTCAATAATCTTTTAGGCGATACGTATGAACAAGCCGGTAAAATTTTAGGCTCTAGTATAACGAGATTTTTTGATACGTTAATAAGGAATTTACCATTGATTCAAAAGGTTATACTGGGCATTTCAAAAGCGCTAAGCGTTGTTGTTGATTTAACAGCAAGCTTAATAGATTTATTAGGCAAAATAGATTGGGATGGTCTTAGAGGTTTTATTGGATTAACATCAGCTGCAGTTGCTACTGTTGCCTTGCTCAGTGGCAATTTTATAATTGGTTTTGCCGCGTTAGGGATTGCAATTAATTCATATGTGAAATCGCTAAACAAAGTAACAGGTCAAAGTTTAAGCACTATTGGTATTATTGCCGGTGGTGTTTCATGGCTTGCAGGTTTTATTTGGAACATTGTTGCTTATACTTGGAATTTTATTGTCGGATATCTTCAATTGTTGGTTGGATTTATTACCGACCCATTTAATACTATCCAATATCTTTTTTCCGTATTAATGGCGTTTATATTTGACGGTTTAGCAGATTTTGTTGATCACTCTGGTGAAGCAGCTACCAAATTTACAAATTTCATGATTAAAGCTTTTAACAAAGTTATTGATGCGTGGAATGGATTTGTTGATATTTTCGGTGGCATTTCATCAAAAGTTTTTGGGTTTGAATTGAAAAAAGGTACTAAATTTAATTTTGAACTTTCAAACGGAGCAGTTAATTTTCATGATTGGGCAAATGCCGCGCGCGCTAATGCTGAAAAAGTTAAACCAGCTCAATTTCCAGACAAAATAAAGTTATCAACTGCTAATTTATCCGATTTCTACAAAAGCGGCTACAACTGGGGTTCTTCTCTTGGTAAAAACATTGAAAAAACTATTCAAGATTTCTTCCCCAATGTCTCAGATGAATCTAGTATTTTAGATGATATCGCAAACAATACAGGTAGCACTGCAGCTAACACCGGCGCATTGAATAATGCTTTATCTGCAACCGATGAAGATTTGAAATATTTACGTTCGCTTGCTGAGCGTGACGCGATAAATAAATTTACTACTGCGCAAATTAAAGTTGAGATGACAAACAATAACTCGATTGCTTCAGATATGGACATCGATGGCGTTGTAAATGTCTTAACTCAAAAACTTAATGAACAATTAGCAACGCAGGTGGAGGGAGTGTATGCCTAATGTATTCTTTTTACCTTGATAATGTTTTGTTGCCTATTACACCAAAGCAGTTGCAAATCAAAATTAAAAACCAAAACAAAACGATTGAGCTAATTAATTTTGGCCAAGTTAATATTTTAAAAACACCGGGGCTATCTGAAATTAGTTTTGATTTTTCAGTCCCTATTGTCGGCAAATATCCATTTGCGCGTGAGTTGCAAAGCCCAGAATATTATTTTTCTGTGCTTGAAAATTTGAAAACGCAACTTAAGCCGTTTAAGTTTACTGTTTTGCGCCAAATATCAGCAAACAAAAGCGAATTTGCCACCAACATGATGGTTACACTTGAAGATTACGAAATAGTTGAAGATGCCGATAATGGCTTTGATGTTACTTTTAAAATTAATCTTAAGCAATATCGCGAGTATTCGACGCAAACAGTTGAAGTTAAGCAAAATTCAGATGGTGCTTTAACATCTACAAAACAAACACCGCGTCAAACCACAAAAACTCCAGCCAAAACTTATACTGTTAAAGCCGGAGATACATTATGGAATATCGCAAAAAAGCAACTTGGAGACGGCTCTAAATATAAAGATTTGGCTAATTTGAACAATATTTCAAACCCAAATTTTTTATCGGTTGGACAGGTTTTAAAACTTTCTTGAATGGGTATACTTGACTTTGAGCTAATCTTGAGTTTATAATGAGGTTAGTAAGAAAAATGTTGAAAGTTCAAGTGATACACAAAAAACCTGCAGCCGCTAACTGCAGGTTTTCTATTGTGCTTGTTGTCACTAATTATCTATCAAGCCACTTGCAAATGTAGTAAGAAAGCACATTTGCTGCGATAGACAATAAAAATGTTGAGAGTTCCTTCAAAGCGATACACCTCCTCTCTGTTGTCCAGAGTATGGAGTGTGACAACCCAACCATTTTAACACAAAATCGCTTATAAACCAACAAAAAAGGCGGTGCAAACGATGGGAAATAAAATCGAGTTATATATTTACAACAATGTCAACAAAAAGACATACGCGCCAATAATCAAAGATGAAATCGTTTGGCAAACAGAAAGAAAAGGTGTTGCCGGAAAGCTAACTTTTACAATCGTTAAGGATTCGCAAATAGACTTTAACGAGGGCAGCAGCGTTATTTTTAAATACGATAACCAAAACGTTTTCTTTGGCTATGTATTTTCAAAATCGAGAGATAAAGAGCATCATATACAAGTTACTGCGTATGATCAGTTGCGATATCTCAAAAACAAACACACTTACACATATGAAAATAAAACAGCGAATGAAGTCGTTGGCATGATTGCCAGCGATTTTTTATTGAAAACGGGGCAACTGCAAAATACAAGTTATAAAATACCCGCCAAAATCGAAGACAATTCAACGCTCTTTGACATAATCCAAAACGCGCTTAACGACACGCTTTTGAACACAAATAAGCTTTATGTTTTGTATGATGACTTCGGCTCTTTAACGTTAAAAAACATTAACGAAATGTTAATCGACAAAAGCTTTATAATAAGCGATATCTCAGCTCAAAACTTTGATTACAAAACATCAATCGACGACAAAACCTATAACAGAATCCAACTTTATATTGATGACAAAGACACAAACAAGCGCCAATTCACCATTGAACAAGATGTTAGCGCAATTAGCAAATGGGGAATTTTGCAGCTTACAGAAAAGCTAAATACGAACGAAAACGCTAAAGCAAAAGCTCAAGCAATGCTTTCTCTGTATAATCAGCCATCCCGTACTCTATCCGTAAAAGATATTTTTGGTGATATACGCGCGCGGGCTGGAAGCTCTGTTTATACTCAATTAAATTTGGGCGATATTATTTTAAATGGCTACATGCTTATTGAAAAAGCCAAGCACGAATTTAGTAATAACGAATATACAATGACGCTTGATTTATACCGCTCTGATTTTGGCGCGACAAATTAAGGAGGCAAACATGAATTTACTTGAATCAATTAAGACCGCTTCTATTGACGCCATAAATGCATCTAAACCAGTTGAAATAGTTTATGGCATAGTTTTATCTATCGAGCCTCTGAAAATTGATTTAGAGCAAAAATTGACGCTCTCTGAATCGTTTTTGATTGTCCCTGAAGAATTTACCGACAGAAAAATTAATATTGTGATTGATGATGAGGAAAAGGAAATTGAAATCAAAAGCGCACTTAAAGTTGATGACAAACTAATACTTGCTAGAGTACAAGGTGGACAAAAATATTTAGTTTTATCGAGATTGACGGAGGTGGATGAATAATGTTGCCACAAACAAATTTTGAGTTAACTTCTGACTTCCAAATACAAAATCAGCCTAGCTATACATTCAGATTGAATACTCTAGATGACAATATCAAAGGCTTTGTAGATGATTTGCAAGCTGTAAAACAAGCTATATATTTGATTTTAAATACGCAAAGATACCAATATCTTATTTATGACTGGGATTATGGTGTTGAGTTTGACGATTTAATTGGCTGTGAAAAAAATTATGCGATAGTGCAAATTCAAAGCAGAATAACAGACGCATTATTGCAAGATGACAGAATCGAAGCTGTAGTAGATTTTGAGTTTGAGTCAAACAAAAAATCTATTACGGCTTATTTTGTAGTTAAAACTATTTTCGGAGACGTTGAAGAGCAAAAGGCGGTGAATATTTGATGTTTGAAAATTATACGTATGAAAAAATTTTGAATGATACGCTGGACCGCATCCCTGATAACTTAGACAAACGCCAAGGCTCAATAATTTATAACGCACTCGCACCGGCGGCGGTCGAACTGCAAAACATGTATATAAATTTAGATGTGATTATGGATGAAACTTTTGCAGACACAGCAAACCGCGAAAATTTAACAAAAAGAGCTTCAGAGCGTGGTTTGACACCTTATCCAGCAACTAAAGCAATTGTAAAAGGTGTTTTCACACCGTCTAACTTAGAAATTACTATCGGTGAACGTTTCTCGCTTGAAAATTTGAATTATGTTGTTACTGAAAAAATCACAGACGGACAATATAAATTGCAATGCGAAGAGGCGGGCAGCGATGCAAATTACAACTTTGGACAACTCATCCCTATAAACTACATTGAGGGATTGCAATACGCAGAAATTACAGATGTTTTGATACCCGGAGAAGACGAAGAAAGCACTGAAGATTTTAGAAATAGATATTTTGCAAGCTTTGACAATCAAGCTTTTGGCGGAAATATCACTGATTACAAACGAAAAGTCAATGCCTTATCCGGTGTCGGCGGTGTAAAGGTTTATCCAACGTGGAACGGCGGCGGTACTGTTAAATTAGTCATTATGAATTCTGAATTTGGCGTTCCTTCAAGTGCTTTGATTTCCAGCGTTCAAACGGCTATAGATCCCACTCAAAATCAAGGCGAAGGGATAGGAATTGCACCCATTGGACACGTCGTAACCGTTGCCGGCGTAACAGCTACCACATTGGATATTGATTCAGAATTCACACTTCAAGACGGTTATACGTGGCTTGATGTAAAACCTAATGTCGAAGCGGCTATTGAAAATTATTTTCTAGAGCTAAATAAAACTTGGGATGCAAACACAAATTTGATTGTGAGAATATCGCAAATCGAAACGCGGCTTTTAAATGTCGAGGGCATTATCGATATTGCAAATACAAAAATTGAAGATGCAGCGCAAAATTACACACTCGGTGAAAATGCTATTGCAAATTTAGGAGAGGTGACAAACAGTGCAACGTGAAGTTAATCTTTTGGATTATCTATTGCCGTTAATTGCGCAAACTGATGAATTTGCAGCGATTGGCGCGGCTGAAAATGAGCAAGTAAATAATTTATGGACAGCGCATAAAAATGTCTATAACAACCAATTCATAGCCACACTAGATGAAAACGGATGTGAGCGTTGGGAGAAAATCTTAGAGATAACGCCAATGGGTACTGATACGCTTGAAGATAGGCGTTTTAGAATCGCTGCACGTATTAACGCAGATATTCCTTACACCTACAAACAGCTTCAAAATATGCTTGCTAGCTTGTGCAATGATGATTACACGATGGAATTGCAAAATGAAGATTACAAATTGATCGTGCGTGTTGCTTTGAGCGCACAAAGACAATATTCAGAGGTCGAAAAACTTTTGAAACGTGTTTTGCCTGCAAATCTAGTACTTGATTTGAGCTTGCTCTATAACCAATATCAAGCACTAACATCAAAAACGCATGCGCAACTGAATGCATATACACATGAACAATTAAGAAGTGAGGTGATTTCAAATGGCTGATTATACAACCAATTACAACTTAAAAAAACCGGCTAGCACCGATTTTTATAATGTTGCAGATTTTAACGGTAACGCCGACATTATTGACACGGCTTTGAATTCAAAGCTGGAAAAAGATTTGAGTAATATCTCCGGCGGCGCTGTTCCTGTTGCCAACGGTGGAACAGGGGCTACAACTGCAAGCGGTGCAAGAGATAATTTGGGTTTAGGAATGAACACCGTACCAACTTTTGCTGCATTTGAACTAATATCAGAATTTCCACTGATCGATTTTCATTACAACAATACAAGCGATGATTATAACGTAAGAATAATCAACGATGCAAACAATACCTTAAATATAAACGCATACAGCGGAAACGTTGAATTAAAAATAAATAATCAACATGTTTATAATAGCTCTGATTTCAACCACAATAATTTATTCAAACCATTATCAAACGCCTCAAGTGTTGACTTGTTAGACTATATATTAAATTTAGGATATGGAAAAACTGGATGGTTCATGGCTACGGATTGCACAAACACGCCAAACTCCACCAATTGGTGGCTTGTTTCAGTTATTTATAATTCTGGATCGGAAATTTTTGCTTTAGCCAGTGCAGGTGGATATTGTTATTCTATTCATCGATGGGGCAGTTCTTGGAATGGCGGTTGGCAAAAAATAAGTGCTTCAGATTCGGGCAATTGTTTTGTTGCCTCAAGTGAGCCATCAAAGGCGCAAAACGGTGATTTATGGGCATGGTGATTGTATGTTAAAGAAAAAAAATAATGGTTCTTGGAGTAATATATCAACTCTCAAAAAAAAAGTTAGTGGAAGCTGGAGTTATATTACTAGCTTAAAAAGAAAAACTAACGGTTCATGGGTTGATATATTTTTTAACTGGTTTAATATACTCAGATATTCAATGGATAGTGGATGCACCGGCGTAATAAATACAACCACTGATGGCGCTATAGAAGTAAAAAACTATATTGTATATGGTAATGATTGTACTGTTACTGTTACACTTGGAAAATTTAATGCTGTTGCAGGCGATACGCTTTCAATTGATTATTCATATGATTTATATCCACATGCCACCGGTAGCTCAAATGCATATGCAAATATCCTTTACAATATAAATTCTTCAGGACAAGGAAATAGCTTACAAAGTATTTTCAATGATAATGCTTATCCTTGGGATCATACTATCAATTCAGGAACTTTTAATTATACTTTTAGCCAAAGTTATAATAATGTAGGCGTATATATATATATACAAGCTGATAGCGTTGGGACTTCATATGGCCCGGTTGACTCCACAGTAAAATTTTTAAATATTTATCTTAACGGTGCAAGAATAAATTATGACACTGTAGCAATTAGAAATTAGGGAGGTTTTATAAATGAGTAATATAAAATTTGCCAACGAGGCAATATTGGAAACAAAACTAATAAACAAAATCAATATTTTTAGCAAGGGGCAAAGCAGAGATGCTCTAGAAGCGCATCTAAGCAATGAAAATAACAGCTTTGATGATTTATATCAACTTGCTTCAAATCCATCAAATTTGGGCGATATTTTCGTTTTGGACGGGGATAACGAATATCTCTATCCAAACTACGAGATTTTCCACTCTATCAAGTATGAAAACGATGAGTTTGTATTGACTATCGCTCAACTAACTGAACAAGAAATCAAATATAACGAGCTGTTAAAAAGGATTGAAAAACTGGAGGCTTGATATTATGGATATTAACTGGCAAGTTAGAATCAACAATCCCATTTGGTGGGCGCAAGTATTCCTTGCCATAGTAAGCCCGATTTTGGCTTACTATGGCATGAATTTTAAAGATTTTACTACGTGGGATTCAGTTTTTAGTTTAATAGGTAGTGCGCTAAAAAATCCTTATGTTTTAGGGCTAATAGTTGTAAATGTGATTAATACAATCAATGACCCAACAACAAAAGGTGTATCAGATAGCAAGCGCGCGCTTGAATATGTAGTTCCTAATTAATTTTTGTGCTATAATTTTTCGGGGTAGAGAAATTTCTCAAACCCTTATGGCAGGTATCGACATTTAATAAATGGTTAGGCGGTTGCACTCTCTGTGAAAGAGGGTGATGCTATGGATAAGGATTTCATCATTAGCTTGTTAATGCTGATTCTTTTTATCATTGTAAGCATAAAAAAATAACCGCCCCAGCCTAAAGAGTGCGGTTATAATAAACATTTAACTTAACCTTTTGGCAACCGTCTATTAACGATACCTGTCATATATTTATATGCTAACACATAAAAAAAAATACGTCAAGGGGAAAAATTCAAATAATTATTCTTTAATCCACTCTTTGACGAATAGATTATTGCCCTATTTTTTACTCATGAAACCCAATTATATTGCGGGTTTGATGAGTATTTTTTTTAATATTGTTTAAATACAGTGTCAAGATTCTTTGACATTTCGTGTTTTTTGTCTGGTTTGTTTGACATTTTGGGAGGTGGTTTTATGTTAATTGTTAATGAAAAAAATATTAAATTAAGCAGGGGTGATTATGCCGAAATCTGCTTTAATCTCAAAAATCCAGATAACACACCCTACATTTTATCAGAAGGTGAAAAAGTTCAATTCGCTGTCAAAATTAATCCTAATAATACGAACAAATTAATATCAAAGGTTTTAACTAATGACGGCGAAAGTTATGTAACTGTTGTATTAGAAAAATCAGATACGCAAGATTTAACTTTTGGCTCTTATTTTTACGATATCCGCGTTATCGATTCAGATGACAAAATTAACACGCCAATGCTAAAAGCTAATTTTGAAATTTTGGAGGTGATTGGTGATGGAAATACAACCGTTGACGGCGCAAATTGATGTTGTAATTGATAAGCAAGCATTAGTTGATAAAATCAATCAACTGCAACAAACCATAGAAACACTTACTCAAGAAAAAGCACAACTTGAACAAAATTTAGCAAGTGCTAATGCGCAAATTGATTTATTGAATGTGCAAATTCAAGCTTTGAATACGCAAATTGAAACGCTGCAAGGTGAAAAATTACAACTTCAAGAACAGATTGCGCAATTACAAAGCGAAGTTTCAACTCTTGAAAGTCAAAAAGCATCGCTTGAAAATCAAGTTTCAACTTTAACTAGTCAAATTTCATCATTAGAAAGTCAAATATCCAATTTACAGTCTCAAATATCAGATTTGCAAAGTCAAATAAGTACTCTGCAAGGTGATTTGGATTCAATTAACGGTGAAGTTGTACAAGATAAAACTGGATATCTAGCAGAAACAAAAACTCAGATTAAAAATGCGATAATCGACAAAGGCGTTTCTGTCGATTCATCGGATACTTTTAGAAGCTATGCAACTAAAATTAATCAAATACCTCAAACCAGAAATATCACTGATAAAAATACTTTACTTTTATGCCCTTTCGATGAAAGCCCTACTAAAGATATTGGTCCTTTTGGATACGTTTTGCAAACAGTCGGTAATCCTGTTATATCATCTAATCAAATGCTATTTAATAAACCTACTTTATATCTGGATGGCTCAAGCGCTTTGATTTTAAACGATAGCAATTTCCAAATATTTATGGGTAATTTTACTTTTGAATTTTGGTGGTATCCAATAGATTATAGCAGGACTCAAGCATATAGTTTTTTAGGTCAAGATGCTAATAGTCAATATTCATCTCCGAGTAATTACAAAGAATATTGGCAACATTATTGTATTCGCAATGATAGAGCAGAGATTAGCTTTTGCTACGATAACCTTAGCAATGGAAGAACCGCAAATACATTGGCATTTGCTCCATATGCTTGGGGATTAAAATTAAACGAATGGAATCATCTTGCTTTTGTCAAAAACGCTGAGTTCAGCTTAAGACAGGATTCTTTTAGATTTTACTTAAATGGAATTAAAGTTGGTTGGTATACTAACCCATATGGTAGCGATTATTATTATCAACTTTACAATCCACAAACCGTCTTATCACCTTTAACCATTTTCTTTTTTCAATGGGTAAACGGTAATCGTGGACAATATGTAAAAGGCTATATTAGTAATTTACGACTTTCAAATTGTGCTCGCTATACAACAGATTCATTCACTCCACCAACCGAGCCATTTAGCATTTAAAATTTTAATTTTGAAAGGATGAAAATTATGTTTGGCAAAATTGAAGAGGCAATAAAAGCAATGGCAAACGGTGAAGTTATTTGCCTTGCAGACAATGAAAAGCAAGAAAACGAAATTGATTTTTGCACTGCTGCGCAATTTATCACACCTAAAAAGATTTACGACATGGCTCGTTTGGGCTCTGGGCTAATATGTACGCCAATGTCCAGTGAATACGCGCAGAAATTAAATTTGGGCTATATGGTTGAACATAATGAAGACAAACGGCTCACAAATTTTACAGTTAGCTTTGACGGTAAATGGTGCAATACTGGTATCTCATCAAAGGAACGCAGCGAAACAATTTTAAAAGTTTGCGATGAAAATGCTTTGGCAACAGATTTTACACGCCCCGGACATTGTTTTGGCTTAATTGCTAAAGATGGTGGATTGCTAGAAAGATATGGACATACAGAGGCAAGCATTGAACTTTGCCGCCTTGCTAATCTAAAAAAAGTGTCCGTTATATGTGAAATTTTACTTGATGAAAATAAAATGCTTACCGTGAAAGAATGGCAAGCATGGAATAAAGATAAAAATTATAAGCTATTTAGCATTGATGAACTCAAAAAATATGTTATTGATAGCACTGGGATTCCGTTTTAATCGGTGAAAAAATTGTATACCTGACACGTTAAAATTGTATACCTTGAGCAAGTAAAGATGCTATAATAAACGTTAAGGGTATTGTAATAAATGGTAGGCGACTAATTCCTCCCTGGTGAAGGGGGGCGTGCTTATGGAATATCTAATTGCAGTAATAATTATCCTCGCTTTATTGCTAGGTATCATTCTTACTTTCGCAGTTGTTATTTTATTTTTGAGCATAAAAAAATAGTCGCCCAACTCTCGAAATGTGCGACTATTATATAGTTAAGACTTTTCCAGGGTAGCCGTCTATTAGCAATACCCGATATATTTATATGTTACCACGAAAAAAAATATACGTCAAGTATAACACAAACGAAAATAGCTACCAAGACAAAACTTGGTGGCTATTTTTGTAATTACAAATAAAGAGGATTGATGCTAACTGTTAGTTTAACATACTAAGCAAAGCAAATCAAGAAAAATGGAGATGATTATATGCCAAAAATATTTATAGATGCTGGGCACGGTGGCAAAGACCCCGGCGCCGTCAATGGGGACATATACGAGAAAGATATTGCGTTGCAAATAGCTTTAAAGCTAAACAATGCACTTAAAAATAATGGCTTTGAAACTTCAATGTCAAGGTCAACGGATGTATTCATCCCCCTCGCAGAGAGAGCCAAAAAAGCCAATAAATTTGGCGCTGATTTCTTTGTGTCGATACACCTAAATTCTGCGGGAAATAGTTCAGCAAACGGGATAGAGACGCTGGTATACGAAAATAAAGGAGTAAATAATCAATTAGCTACTAACATACAAAACGAGCTAATAAAAATCACAGGCGCTACAAATAGGGGAATAAAAGAGCAGAAAAAATTAGTTGTGTTGAACTCAACAAAAATGCCCGCGGTTTTGATTGAAGTTGGGTTCATTAGCAATTTCAGTGAAGGAACTTTATTGTTATTCAATTCCTGTCAAAAAGGAATTGCACAGGCCATAACTAATGGCATTTGCAAATATTTTAAAAAGGAGGTGAAAGGTATGGCTAAAGTTGAAAACGTACAAGACGCATTAAAAATATTGCATGAAAAAGGCGTGATTAACTCAGTGGATTATTGGGTTAAAGCCGTCGACATTGTTAAATATTTGGACGCGCTTATTATAAATATGGCTAACAAAATAAGCTAGATTATTTGGCTTGTATTTTAGTTAAAAGTGCATCCTGCAAAACTTGAGAAAAATTTAAGCCTAAATCATTTGCTTGTTCATTTAGCCACATAGGGATTGTTAATGTTTTTTTCACTGCCTTTGTGGCTTTATATTGATTTATATTACACGAAACAAGGGAAGTAAAACCATCATCAACTTTTATAAGTGTAATATCAGATGGCACTGGTAAAGTTAAATTTTGCTCTAACATCGAGCTTATATATGATTCCAAAGCCTCTTGTGCATAATTTATTGTCTCGTTAATCGTATTGCCATACGTTTGACATCCTTGTAAGTCTGGGAATTCAACCCAATAAGAACCATTTTCTTTATGAAATATTGCTGGATATACAAATAACATTTTAAAAACCTCCCTAAAGAAAGAACGGTTATTTTAATCCCGTTCTTTTTAAAATTTTATTAAGTAAGCCGGAAGGAACATCTTGGCCATGTATAGGAACTACTTCTATTTGATTGTCTTTTTGTAGTACATGATGGCTGCCTTTTATTCTTATAACTTCCCAACCATTTTTTTTGAGAAGTTTTAGTAAGTCTTTGTCTTTCATTTCCTTACCTCCTTACATTATTATTGTAACACGTATCACACGTGTTTGTCAAGTAAAATTTTTATTTTTTTTGTTGGCTAACTAGCTAGCTGAAATTTTTTCCTGTTTGTTAGCTTGTTTTATAAACCTGTTTTTAAACCTGTTTTAAATACTTGTTTTCGGTGCGCCTCATATGGCAATTTTAGTAGATTGGAATGGGGTAATCGACAACATGAAATCCTTATAATGACAACACGAAATCCTTATAACGACAACATGAAATCCTGTAATCGACAACACAAAATCCTATCATTGACAACATGAAATCCATGTAATGACAACAAAAAAAATTGGTGTTGTTGATATAATCCACATTATGTGCTATGATATCCACATGTATATTAACAGTTTTTTGCTGGTTATCCACAGACTGTTTTTAGGGAGTGAATGTGAATTGAATAAGGATTTTACTGACAAGATGATTTTAAAGACTGATAATCTAATTGAGAAGAGAAATCTTTTAAATGAGATGAAATCAAGTTACATGACATTGCAAGAAATGAGGCTTTTTAGTATATATTTAAGCAAGATTAACCCAAGAAACATTTCTACTAAGGAAGTAGTTTTCCCACTTTCTGATTTTTTAAAGATAATGGATATCGATAGAGTTAGAATTGAAAAATTAAAGCTAACTACTAACCGCTTATTAAGTAAGATTATTAATGTTTCTAATGACGATGGAGGTTATACTGCTTTTCAGTTGTTTGAAAAATGTCAGGTCTATAAAGATAAAATTTCTGATAATTGGTTTATTAAGATTATCGCTCATAAAGATGCATTACCGCTCATGTTTGATTTTAAGGAACAATATTTTAAATATGAGTTATGGAATGCTTTGAGTTTAGGTTCTACCAATCAGATTCGTATGTATGAAATTTTAAAGCAATATGAAAAGCGTGGGCAAAGGATTATAGAGTTAGATGAGTTAAAAAAAATGCTCGGTATTGACCTTAAACAATATCCACGCTTTAATAGTTTTCGTGAAAGAGTTTTAGAGAGTGCGAAAACGGCTCTAGAAAAATATACAGATATAAAATTTACATATGAAACTATATGTATTAGAGGGCGCAAAGTTAGCAAGATAAAATTTTATATATACAAAAATAAGGCTTATACGTGTAAAATGAGTTTGAAAGAGTTCATGTCAAATAAAAAGCTACCGGAAATCATTAAATCTGATAATGATACAGATGATGAATATGATTTATATTCAGAGGTTTTTGAGGGTGAGTTTAATCGCAGCCAACTTGAACTTTTAACTCAATTAGCTTTGCCTATAATGCGTGCAAAGGGTATAAGTGGAAAAAATGAGTGTGTAACGGAAATGGCGAATTATTTTCGTTTAACATATAAAAGGCTAAAAGCAAGCCCCACAGACGTTAAATATCCCTTCGCATATGTAAAGAAAATTATTTCTTTAGATGTGGATGCTTTTAGTGACAACATAATGTGAAATTTGACATATTAGTTGATTGGTGGAGGGTGACAATATGGATAAAAAGGATTATTTATCTATACGTGATGCTGCAAACAAAATGGGGTATACTAGACAGTATGTTTACAAGGAGTTGAATAATAAGTTTAAGCCTTACCTAAAAATAATTGACGGTGAAAAGAAGCTTCACATTAATGTATTAAGTGAATTTGGCAATATACGCCGTACTAATGTTGATAATCAACCGCAGAAAATAAAAGAAAAAATTACAGGCAACGATGTGTCATGCGACAGACAACTGGTTGACGATAGGCAAAAAAATATCACTGACAACAATAGCGATAAAATAACAAATGATGCAGGTCGATATGATTTACAGTCAACTGTAAATGAAATAGTAGACATACTCAGACAACAGTTGGCAGAAAAAGATAGACAGTTGACAGAAAAGGATTGTCAATTAAAATCATTACAAGATGAATTGAACTTACAAAATGAGCATGTAAGAAAGCAATCAGATAAATTGGTTGGTTTGATTGAGCAAGTAAATGAGTTACAAAGGAACAATCAAATTTTACTTGCTCAAACTCAGTCTCAAAAAACTATTGAAAGTAATACGGATATAGAAACAGAAAAAGAAAAAAAGGGAATTTTAAGTTGGATATTTAAAAAGAAATAATGATTTATTCATTATTTCAAGCGGGCATCAAAAAAATATCATTTAGCTGTTACTACAAACAGTTAAATGATATTTTTTGTTTTATAGCGATACCAATAGATACTATTTCCCATCGTTTAGAAGTGCATTTTGTAATTCTAACAAATTCTCTATTTGATTTAGGACATATTGTTGAAATTTTGGGCTTAAACGCTTAAAAATTCTCATGGCATGTTCAGTTTCCTGATCTTGAAAACTTGAGATAAAAATATTTCCTTCGCCTGTTTTTAGCCAAGATTCGTTTACACAATATACAGCACAAATTAATTTGATAATTCGGTCATTAATTTTTCGATTACCTAATTCAATTTCTGCAATATAGCCATTTGATATAGATATATTCTTTGCAAATTTAGCTTGAGACAAGCCCAATATTTCCCGTAATTCTTTAATACGATAGTTAATCGACATAGCCAAAACACCTTATCCTAGATATTAAAAAGTATATTAGCATTATATTGCTCACATTGCAAGTAAAAAATTATTTTGGAAACACTTGACATAATAACTATGTTGTGATAGTATACTCACTATGAGAGTAAAAAGAGGTGAATAAAAAGGTGAAAAATATGAGTCTACATGAGAAGTTTAATTGCAGGTTTGATAAGTTGAATGATTTTAACAAACAGTACATTGAAGGGATATTGAAATCTCTTGAGTTTGCTCAAAACATATCTAGCAACAAGGATAAATCGATGAGCAAAAGCAAACAAAAGTCAGAATAAAAGTACGTGCTAAAAAAGAATTGCGGATAATTTTTTGTACAAAAAAAGAACGGCAATAAAACCGCTCTCATAGATTAATAGCCTGACTGGCATCAGGTTATTTTTTTCAAAAACCATTTCTTAAATTTTATCGCACAACTAATTTCTTGTCAATATGTTGTGTAAAAAAATGTCGAATAGGAGGTGTTTTATATGCAGCAGAAAGAAAGATTTCAAACGATATGCAAACTGTTTAACAGTGGCATATTAACTTTAAAAGATGCCGTTAAATTTGGCTTAAATAATTACGTTTTAACGTGCCAATCTGGAAAAGTAATAAGCATGTCTAAAGAGGTTGAAAAGTAATGAAAACACTGTTTTACGCGCTTTTAGTTGATTTGTTATTGGCTATTATTTTTAGTCCAAGAGTTTATTAGGGGGGATGTGGGACTTTTCGGATTTGAAATCCGGAAATAAAGCTAAAACACTTTCAGTCTCACATGGGGCTGAAAGTGCAATTTAAACAATTGGAAATGTTAAAGGTCGGATTTGAAATCCGGGCTTTTATGTAATAAGGAGTGAAGAAAAATGAGCAAATTTATATTGGTGAAAGATAAAAAATTTGGAAAGTTAAAATGTGACGTTTGGCAAAGCGGCGAAGATTTCTTTATGACGCGTGAACAAATTGGAAAAGCATTGGGATATAAGAATCCTAAAAAATCCATTTCTGATATTCACAATAGACATAAAGAGCGGATGGACAAGTTTTCAACAGTCCGCAAAACGCAGACTGTTGATGGTAGAGAACGTGAGACATTTTTATATTCCACAAGAGGGGTTTATGAAATATGCCGGTGGAGCAATCAGCCCAAGGCAAACGATTTTTACGATTTTGTCTATGAACTTTTGGAAGGATTGAGAAAAGGCTATTTAAAAGTGCAAGCCGAAAAACAGAATCTCGCATGGCAACAGACACGCCAACTAGGAAAGCTAGCAAGACGCGAAGAAACTGATGCAATAAAAAAATTTATTGAATATGCCAAAGCCCAAGGAAGCAAGAACGCCGATAGATATTATGTTCATTTTTCGAAACTCGCTAATAAGTTAGCCGGCATACATGGAAATATGCGCGATTTAATCAGTGGTAAGCAGTTAATGTATCTAAGCATCGCAGAAAGCAGCATAGTAAAAACTGTGACGGAAGGCATGAAACAAAACCTTGACCGTCACAGCATTTATAAGCTCTGCAAAAGCAGATTAGATATTTTAACTGACATAGCCATTATACCAGAATCTAACTGCAAAATGCAAATCACTAGTGAAGGAAGTTGAAACCATGAAAATTTTATTGTTAATAGCAATTGGCATATGTGCTCTTGGCTGGTTTTTGTCTTACATTGGCGGATTGGCTTTATTGAGATACATGGAAGATAAAAATTACGAAATGCCAACGAAAGAAGAAGCGGACAAATACACTAAAAAAGTTTTGGGGGATATTTTCAAACGCAAGTAAAAAGGGGGGATTGTGAAAGTGCTTTTATACAAACTAAGCGAAATTGAAATGCAAATTTTAGAACAGCTAGAAAGTGAAGACGGAATCGACAAAGAAATTTATGACACGCTCAAGTTTACCGAAGAAGAAATACTTGTTAGTTGTGCGAGGGTATATCGCCAAATTTTAAGCGATGTACAAGTGTGCAAGGATGAAGAAAAAAGACTATCAGAGCGGAAAAAAAGACTTGAAAATAACGCAGCGCGATTAAAAGAGCTTATGTTTGATGGCATGAAAATGACTGATGCAAAAAAGATACATCGTCCGGAGTTTGACATTTCCATCAAGAAAAATCCGCCAAGCTTACAAATCGCACCGGATGCACGAATACCGGATGAGTATTACAAAGCACAAGCGCCGATATTGGACAAAGCACTTTTGAAGGATGACGTAAAAAGTGGACTTTTCATAGACGGTGTTCAGTTAGTGCAAGTTGAACGGCTGGAAATCAAATAAGGCGGTGCAAAATGCAAACAAACGAAGATAAAAAAGTCGATGACTTGAAAGAAAAAGAGATGCAATTAAAAAAAGCCGTTAGGCGGCTAAATTACATCATTGACAGCAAATTTAATTTAAAAGCAATTAGGAGGGATGCAACATGGAAAACATGAAATTAAATTTATACCAGAAAATCCAGAAAATCAGGGTTGAACTACAAGAAATGGATTTGAAAAAAAGCGGCATGAACAAATATGCAGGATTCAAGTATTACGAACTATCGGACTTTTTACCAGAGCTAAATAAGTTATGCGACAAATACGGCGTTTGCAATTGTATTTCGTTCACAAACGAGGAAGCCAGCTTAATCATTTACGATTGTGAATCGGATATGACATTAAAATTTACTTCACCGATGAGAGAGCTTGAGCTCAAAGGCTGCAACAAAATTCAAGGGTTGGGTGGCGTTGAGACTTATTCGCGCAGATATTTGTATCTCACAGCTTACGAGATTGTCGAAGATGATTTTTCCGACGCTATCGCGGGGCAAGAGCAAAAACCAAAGCACAAACCCAAAGCCGATTTTAAACCGTCTGATTCAGAATTAGTTAGCAGATTAGAAAATTTGTTGAATGAAGCCCAAATAGAGGCCGTATGTAAAAAATATAAAGTCGGCTACCTTTGGCAATTAAATAACAAAATACTTGAATATTTGATTGCCAAAAAGGAGCAAGCAATTTTAGCAGAGGCGGAAACTTGCTAACAAGCTAATTTATTAAAGGAGCAAGAAATGGACAAAAACGAACTTATATGGGCAGCAAAATTCAACAATGCAGACGAAATCAAAAAGCTAATAGAAAATGGCGCAGATGTTGAATTTAGAGACGAAAAAGGATGTACTGCGCTCATATATGCAGCACCAGGCTGCAATGCAGAAGCAATCAAAATGCTAATTCAAAACGGCGCCGATATTGGCGCTAAGGATAAAGATGGAAGGGGTGCTCTTAGATATGCAGCGCAATTTTACAACAAAAAAGCAATGGCTACGATACTCGAAAAATGCACAGATGTCAAAAATAAAGATGAATATGGATGGGCCGCAATTGTGACTGCGGTGAAACATCACTATTCAGGAGCAATAAACTTGCTAAGCAAAATAAAAAATCAGGAAATTAAACAAAGAATATTAGAGGATGCTAGCA
This sequence comes from bacterium, assembly GCA_017544545.1. Lineage (GTDB taxonomy): Bacteria > Cyanobacteriota > Vampirovibrionia > Gastranaerophilales > Gastranaerophilaceae > Zag111. Next base: position 14,504 of record JAFYDY010000007.1, on the reverse strand, counting down.
AGACAAATTTATAATAGCCAAATCCGCTAATATAATGTGCCTAATTTTTATTTTAAATTGTTATAGGTAATTTTTATCGCCTAAAACGAAAAATAAAATCTAGGTACGTTATATTAGCGCAAATAATATAGGGGGTATTTTTCAAATGAATAAAATAATTTTGATGGGTAGATTAGTCAGGGATCCAGAGTTGAGATATTCGCAAGCTGAAAATCCGGTAGCAGTAGTTAGATACACTATTGCAGTTGATAGGCAGCGCAAAAAAGAGGGGGCGCAAAATACGGATTTTATTAATTGCGTTGCATTTGGCAAAGCCGGGGAGTTTGCAAACGAATATTTCAAAAAGGGAATGCGAGTTTGTGTGAGTGGAAGGTTGCAAATTGACAGTTACAAAAACCAAGAGGATAAGACGGTTTATAAAGCTTATGTGGTTTTAGAAAATCAAGAGTTTGCGCAAAGCAAAAATGAAGCTAAAGAAAATATCAATAGTGAGCCAAAAGCAGATAGCGAAGATGATTATTTGCCATTTTAAAAGGGGGTGTTTGCTATGAATTGGGTTGAGCTTTTAGAGCCAAATAACGCATTAGTTATAAATAAAAAGTTGCTAAAAAGATTTGGATTGGCCCGTGCTGCGATAATCATTGAATTAATAAATCAACAAAGTTGTTGCCAGCAAAAAAAAGAATTAGTAAATGGCTTTTTTTATACCACAATAAAAAAGTTTAAGGATAATACGGGGCTTGATGAAAAGCAATTAAGAGATGAATTATTTGAATTAAAAAGCGTTGGCATTATAGATTACTGTAATTTGGGGCTTTCAGAGAAAAAATATTTTAAATTTGATGAAGAAAAGCTATGGCAAGAATTACAGCGTTAAACATTTTGGCAATGAAATTTTAGAAACGATAAAGCAAAAGAGGTGATAACGTGGAAATCAAAAGATATTATTGGCTTAGATTGATGTCAAATTTTTTCGAGTTAAAGACAACAAAATATTTACGTTCGTTGCCAGATGGCGATAAATTGGTGAATGTTTATTTGCATATGCAATTAAATAGTTTGACAACAAATGGTTTGTTGCAATACGACAATATGTTTCCAACCATTGAAGAAGAATTATCACTTTCATTGAGTGAGGATATAAATGCATTAAAGTTGCTTATCCCAGCTTTGATAAAAATTAATCTTGCATCAGTTTTAGATGATGGTTCAATAATGCTATTGGCTGTGCAAGATTTAATAGGCTCTGAAACGGCTAGCGCTCAACGTTCAAGAGAATATAGGGCTAAACAAAACAATCAAAAAATGTTGCAATGCAACAACAATGAAATTGCAATGCAACAACAACGAGAAAAAATGAAACAAAAACCAAACGTAGAGATAGAGATAGAGAAAGAGATATATAAAGATATATCTAAAGATATATCTTGTCTTGAAAAACCAAATTCACCACCTTTAAAAACCAAAAAAGCACAAAACCTAAAAGCAAAAGTCAAGACCATAATTGATTATTTGAATGCCAAATTAAATACACGTTATAAAGCCGAAAATAAAAAAACATTAGAGCTAGTTAACGCAAGACTAAAAGAGGGATTTACAATCGATGATTTTAAAAACGTGATCGATAAAAAAACTATTGAGTGGGTTAATGATCCGAGTATGTATAAATATTTACGCCCAGTAACTCTATTTTCTACTAAGTTTGAATCATATTTAAATCAACCTGCTAAAAAACCCAGCAATAAATCAACTAGTAAGTTTCAAAATTTTAAACCTAGAGAATATGACTTTGAAGAAATTGAGCGATTAGCCATGGAAGACTAATAAAAATTTTTAAGGAGTTGATTTTGTAATGGACAAAGTCCAAATGCATTTAGACATTTGCAAAGAGCTAAACGAAATTTTCAAACGCAAAAATAGTGATTATGGGGACGCATTCGCAAGACTAAGAGAAGAATATCCGGATGCAATATTATTTTTCATAGAGATTAAATTTCGTAGGCTTAAAACACTTTTAAGCGGCAAAGAAAGACAAGTTGAAGATGAATCCATAGAAAATACGCTTTTTGATTTAGCAAATTATTGCATTATGGAGGGAATAGAAAGGCGGATAAAGCGTTGTACAGAAAGTATCGCAGTAAAAAAACAATAGTGGACGGTAAAAAGTTTGATTCTAAAAAAGAGGCTACGAGGTTTAAAGAACTTTGTTTGTTACAAACCCAAGGGCTTATAAAAGATTTGCAACTGCAAGTCAAATTTGAGCTCATACCAAAACAGAAAGGTGAAAGAGCGTGTTTTTACGTCGCTGATTTTGTTTATACCGATTGTGAGACGGGGCAAATGGTTGTCGAAGACGTCAAAGGAATGCGGACCGACGTTTATAAAATCAAAAGAAAATTGATGTTGTATTTTCACGGGATACAAATCACAGAAGTTTAGAATCAAATCTAAGGCGGCAAATTTAATCTGTGTTAAAAAGTTTATGTCTTAGTAGTATTATTTATCACTAAAAAGATAAAACGAAAATTTGATAGGTTTAAATTGCTATATGGGGGGGATGGCTTTGAGCGGTGAAAAATGGTTGCAAAGTGAAGTTGAGTATGTTCGCTACTGTGCAGAAAATGGTATTCGGTATGAAACTTGCGCAAAAAAATTAAATAGGCCGGTAAATAGCGTCTATTATGTAAAGTGGAAATTAGGATTATCGAACTCTTGCAAATGGACACAAGCAGAGGAAAGCAAGCTAAAAAAGGCATTAGAAAACAATATTGATTTAATCGAATGCGCTAAAATGTTTAAAAAATCAATTTCGAATGTTAGACAAAAAGTTAAAAAATTAGGCTTGAAAATTACAGGCAGAAAACGGTGGAAACAGAACGAAATAGATTATTTAAGATATTGTGTTCAAAACGATGTTAAGTGGTCTTTTTGCGCTACTAAGCTTGGAAAGGGTTTAACTACGATATATAAAAAAGCACATGAATTAGGGTTGGAAACTAAAAAACGGAGAGTATGGACGCAGGAAGAAAAAGAAAACCTAAAAAAAGAATTGCAAGCAAAAATGAGCTTAGAAGAATGCGCAAATAAATTGGGCAGAAATATTTATGAGATTAAAAGGCAAGCGAAGATATTTGGGTTTTTGCCTAAAAAGCCACGAGGGAAAAGATGGCTAGAAACCGAAGATAAAAAACTTAAAAAATATTTGCTGAATGGGTTGTCATTGGCTGAGTGTGCGAAAAAATTAAATAGGACTGCAGGAGCCATAAAAATGCGTGCTTATTATTTGGGTTTTCCTATTGGGCATAATCTTCGAAAATGGACAGACAAAGAAAAAGAATATATGAGATATTGCGCGGATAACGGAATTAGTTGGCTAGAGTGCGCAAAAAAATTAGAGCGCTCATTAGCAACAGTTCGCTCAATGGCTAGCTATTACAAAATCAGACAGAAAAGCAGAAAAGAATTAGGTTTAAACGGAATGAGTAGAAAAGAATCTTTCGATGATAAGCAAAAAATAAATATGTGCTTAAATTGCACAATGCCCGATTGCACTAATTGTTTGGGAGGAGGTAATTGAATTGAGTGCTAGACGTGATAGAGAAATTCAAAGGGCTAAATTCCAAAATTGGTTTGATAGCATAGCCTTTTCTGTGCTTTGGGTTTTGCATGATAAATTTGATTTTGACCGTGAGAAACTCGATAGTTTTTGGGAAACTTGGGATACGTTATGGGAAGACATAAAAGACGATTGGCTAAAGGTTGAAGACATAGAAAAAGCGTTGAAAGATGAGTGTGGAATAACTTTCCCAAAATATCATTAAGAGGTGAGACAATGGACGCAAAAAAAATATATTTGGATTGGCTTGATAGTGAAATAATTCAAAATCAAATTAATGACAAAACGGATGAATTAGTATTTCGATTTTTGGATTTAGAGGATGAGAATTTATGCATTTACGTAACCAAAGAAAAAAATGGTTATTCCGTTTGCAGTGATTTTTGTGGTTTCGAAAAGCAATATCTTTCTTGTTCATGTACAGATGAAATTGACATTCCTTGTTGCATTCAAGGGATTATCAATAGTGTTTTACGGGGGGCGCTAAAATGACATTAAAAGAATTATCACAGCTTTATTACTTAAATCGTGAAATACAGAGGGATTCAAGGCGGTTAAAAGATTTGAAAATGGTCGAGTTAAAAACTACTTCGAGGTATAGCGATATGCCTAAAAGTAAATCAATGACGCATGACATAATGGCGGAAAAAGTCGCTACCATTGTTGACTTGGAAGAGATGCTAGAGTTTAAAAAGCTAAAAAGGGTTTACGAGGAAAAACGATTGATGCATTTTATTGAGTCGATTGATGATTGTTTTTTGAGATTGATATTTAAACTGAGATTTATTGACTGCAAAAAGTGGGAAGCAATAGCGTGTTATGTTGGTGGCGGGAATACAGAAGCAACTGTTCAAATGGCTTGTTATAGATACTTGAAGTCTCGTTGAAGTCTCAATAGAACTTGTTGGAAATGTTGGCTTTATGTTGCATATAATAAATAATGCAAGGATAACCAAAACAATTAGTGAGGTGAGTGCTACGTGGAAAAGATTGAAGAGCGCAAAGTTATAATTAATGGCCGTACTTTTGAAGATGTTAGAAATGACATAAACGAAATAGTTAGCTGTGGTTTTGATCAAGAGAAAGCTAGTATATTTCGTGATAAAGAATTATCGCGTATGTTTGATATATACAAACAAAAAGCCGATGAATTAAACAAGGCTCAAGAAAATATTCAAGAGCCAAAAGTAAAATACGTAGCACGCTAAACCAAACAAACACTTATTTTGTTTTTCATAGCGAACTCTCCTTTGAATTATGTATATTTTGACACACAAAAACAACGAGCTTTGACGGAGGCTCGTTTTTTGGTGCAAAAAAAAGAGGTGTAATAAATTGGCAGAAAATTTTTTTGAGAAAAGAAAAGAAATAATAGACAGGTTGTACGCAGAACATGATGAAACAATAGTGATACTATTGGCTGATGTGCTTCTAAGAGCTGCGGATTCAGACGATTTTATGGTGCAAGTTGAAGCATTAAAGCTTTTGTATGAGATATTAGAAAATAAGTCTCAAAAAGAGGTGTAACCATGCTTTTTAAGATATTTGAATTATGTATTGCCATAACACTAATTTTTACTCTGGTGATTGACATTGTTAGTCAATTTCACCGAAGTGTTATGAAGCGAATTGATGAAAAAATCGAGCTTATGATGCGCGAAAAAAGCGAATAAAGCTCGAGATATGATATAATAAACTTACAGCATTTGCGATAAAGGACAGCGGCGGCTTGCTAAACCCCAATAGAAAGGGGGCGAAGCGTATGGTAATACAAAAAGACCTCAAGGAAATCCTTGAAGTCATTGTATTAACGGCCAATGTTTTTGGTCTGTTTATTAGTTTTCAAAACTGGTTTTTTGATTACAAATTCAATCAAAAAATGAGTGAATTGAAAGCGAAAAAAACAAACAAAAACCGTTGCACCTTTCGCAGAGGTAAGCAACGGTAATTATATCGTAAAACATTTATAATTACAATTAAGTTGCAAGCCGCCGCCTTTAAAGCGGACTGCTGTTAAGAGAGCGAAAGCTCTCTTTTTTGTTATGTGGATATTATAGCATAGAAAATTTGATTTATGCAAGCAAAAAAAATTTGAGGAGGCCAAAAAATGAGTAATGCAAATATTACAAGCGCAAAAGTCGATATCGAAACTATCATAGAAAATACATTAGGCAGTTTTGACAATGCTGCAACTTATGAACTACAAAACGTGGGGTTATCAAGCATTAATTACGACACGATTGTTTCAAGCAGTGAAAGTACAGCACAGCGTAATGTCCAAATCCCTTTTTCGGTTGTGCGATACAAACACAAAGAAAATACAACAGTAAAGGCGTATTCTATAGCTAGTGAGCTAGCAATATTGAAAATGGAGTAGATGCAGATGGAATTTTTGAATAGCAAAAACAATTTGTATTTAGGCGGCGCAGTTAATCAAATCGATGCGTTAAGCGGCATTGAATATCTTTGCAGCAGTGACCCTACACAAAGCGATGTGCCTCTTAGTGATTATTTGACTGCCAATAATGGACGTGTTCAAAATTTAAGTGGATTTATTGCTAGAGTTGGATTGTATAATTACACAATGCAGTTAACTTGGGAATTTACTGATGCAAAAAGTGAATATACAACTGGCGAATTTTGGAACATAATGTCTGCAACTGGTACGGGGTATGATCGCCCATTTGTGGGAATATGCAAATTTGGGTTTGCAAGTGTTTATCGCGATGCAAAAGCAGGGGGAATATATCCAGGGTTATTAACTTTCCAAGGGGGAACAAAGTATTCCATTCCTATTTTGCCATTTGTAAATATAGTCATTGCAGATTTAGAGTCATTGCAAGACAAAAGGTTTGAGACTACTGCTTTTTGGACGTCTTTTTAAAGGCAAAACCGATTTGGTTTTGCTTTTTTAATATTGAACATGAATTTTTTAATAAGGCGGTGAAAACATGGCAAATGACAGAAAAGATAAGTTGACGCCAAAGCAAGAAAAGTTTGTGCAGGGGGTTATAAATGGGCTTAGTTATGCAGATGCATATAGGCAAGCTTATCCTAATACAAAAATGAGTGATGAAAATATTTATTCTGAAGCGTCAAATATGATAAATGGGACTGGAAATTATAAAGACAACCCCAAGGTTCACACAAGGTTTGTAGAACTAAATCAAAAGGCAGTAGAAAAGGCTAAAAAGGCAGATGAGAAGAAGATTGCAGACGCATCCGAAATATTAACTTTTTTGTCAAGCGTCATGCGTGATGAAAATGCAGAATACAAAGACAGAATGAAAGCTGCCGAGCTGTCTGGAAAGCGTTTTGGGATTTTCAGTGAACATGTCCAAATCAATGAAAATTTACCGCCGGTGATAATAGATGATGTTAGAGAGTAGGGGCAAACTTTCGATGCAAGAAGTAATAGGCGGCGGCTACGGTGATTTTTGGAAAACAAAAAAACGATATGTAGTTTGCAAAGGTAGCCGCGCAAGTAAGAAATCAAAGACGGCGGCATTGTGGCATATCGTAAAAATTATGAAGCATCCCGGTGCAAATGCACTCGTTATCAGAAAAACAGAGCGGACATTGCGAGATAGCTGCTTTGCAGATTTAAAATGGGCAATTCACAGGCTTGGTTATGATTCAAAATGGAAAGCCAAAACAAATCCATTGGAATTAGTCTATGAGACAGGGCAAAAGATATTATTTCGCGGATTGGATGATCCTTTAAAGTTAACATCAATATCAGTTGAAACTGGTGCAATCTGCTTCCTTTGGATTGAGGAAGCTTACGAGCTAAATAATCAAGATGATTTTGATTACATCGATGAATGTATTCGTGGACGGCTGCCAAAAGGTTTATGGAAACGCGTAACAATTACCTTTAATCCGTGGAATGATAGACATTGGCTTAAAAAAAGATTTTTCGATGCTGAAGATAAAACGGATATTTTGGCAATGACAACAAATTATATGTGTAATGAATGGCTGGATGAGGCGGACTTGCAGCTTTTCGAAAACATGAAAAAGAATAACCCGCGCCGTTATAAAGTCGCTGGATTAGGTGAATGGGGAGCGGTTGACGGTTTAGTTTATGACAACTTCGAAGAGAGATTTTTCGACTTAGAAGATATTAAGCAAATTTCGGATATAAAAAGTGCTTTTGGATTGGACTTTGGCTACACAAACGATCCAACAGCGCTTTTTTGTGGGATGATAAGCAAAGAGAGAAAAGAAATTTATGTTTTTGATGAGATTTATCAAAAGGGCATGAGTAACGAGCAAATTTTTGAGCGCATAGAAAAGCTCGGCTATCGCAAAGAAAGAATTATCGCAGACGCAGCTGAACCAAAAAGTATTGACCGATTGCGCACACTCGGGCTGGTGAGAGTTCGCGCCGCGCGCAAAGGTAAAGATAGCGTTTTGGCCGGCATCGATTTTTTACAAGATTTTAAAATCATCGTGCATCCTAGATGCACAAATTTTTTAACTGAGATATCGAATTACTCATGGGATAAAGACAAGTTTGGGCAACAAATTAACAGGCCCGTTGATGATTTTAATCACTTGATGGATGCCATGAGATACGCGCTTGAAGAGCATATGAGAACTGCTGCTTATTCGTTTGATTGAGAGGTGGAGAAAATGTTTTTTGAGGTACCAAATTTAACAGATGTCTTTAACAGGATGATAACTAACGGTGCAAAAAATATTGTGTCAGACAAAGACTTTTTGCAAAATGAAATTTTGAAGTGGAAAGCAAGCCCAAAAAGAATGGAACAAATAGTTGGAGATAGATATTATTGCGGCTATCACGATATTTTACAAAAGCAAAGGACAGCAATTGGCCAAGGTGGAAGTCTAATAACCATTGACAATTTACCCAACAACAAAATTGTTGATAACCAATACGAAAAGGTTGTAACTCAAAAAGTAAATTTCTTAGTAGGCCAGCCGATAACATTTAAAACTGACAATGAGAAATACCTTGAGCTTTTGAATCAAATTTTTGACCGAAACTTTTTGCGTACATTCAAGGCGCTAACAGCAGACTGCTTAAATGGCGGTATTGGTTGGTTATACGTTTACTATAACGAAGACGGTGAGTTTTGCTTTAAACGCTTTGCGCCGTTTGAAATATTGCCTTTCTGGAAAGATTCAGAGCATACTCAATTAGATTATGCAGTGCGTGTTTTTGAAGTTAGCGAATATAAAAACGGGCGTGAAATTACAGTTGAGAAGGTTGAAGTTTACCGAGAAGAGGGCATTGAATATTACACGCTCAACAATGGGAATTTGATACCGGATATCGAAAAGCCAAAGGAAAATTATTTGAAAATCGGGGAGAGAGATTATAACTGGTCCAGGATTCCGCTAATCCCATTCAAATATAACTATTTGGAGATCCCTTTGATACGCAACACAAAATCACTTCAAGATTCAATTAATACGATGCTTAGCAATTTTCAAAACAACATGGAAGAGGATGTTAGAAATACGATTTTCGTTTTGAAAAATTACGACGGTGAAAATCTCGGTGAGTTTAGGCAAAATCTTGCAACATATGGCGCGGTAAAAGTTCGTGAAGACGGCGGTGTGGAGACATTAAGTATTGAAGTTAAAGCGGATAATTTTAAAGCCATTGTTGACTTGATGAAAAAAGAATTAGTGGCAAATGCAAAAGGCTATGACGCTGCTGAATTACGCTCTGGAAATACGCCAAATGAGATGAATATCAAATCCATTTTCAATGACATCAACATGGACGCAAACGCGATGGAAATTGAATTTGAAGCTGGATTTGAAACTTTGCTGTGGTTTGTGAATGCGCACTTGGCTAACACAAATCAAGGAAATTTTGAAAATGAGACGGTCGAGATAATCTTCAACAAAGACACGATCATAAATGAGAGTCAAGTAATTGCAGATATCAAAAATTCTGTTGGCATTTTGTCTGAAGAAACGTTGATTGCAAATCATCCTTGGGTTGAAGATGTGCAAGCAGAAATTGACCGCGTGAAAGAAGAGCAGAGCGAAAAAATGGACGCTTATTTCCCAAATGAGAATTTCTCGCAATAGGCGGGTGATTTGACTTGCGTAATGATTTATATTGGCAAGATAGATATGTGCAGTTAAAAGAAAGGCTTTTAGACAAAGGCATTGAACATTATCACAACGTCGCAAAACAATACAATCTAGCCTCTTTAAACGTGCAAAAAGAAATAAATAATTTTTACCAGCGCTTTGCTGAAAACAATCAATTAGATTTGCTTGAGGCGAAGAAACTTTTAAACGCTAAAGAGCTAAAAGAATTCAAGTGGACGGTGCAAGATTACATCGACAAAGGCTCAACTTTGAATTATTCAAACGAATGGGCGCATCAACTAGAGAATGCGTCGCTGCGTTATAGGATTAGCCGGCTTGAGGCGTTGCAATTGCAAATGCAGCAGCAAGTTGAAAATGTGATGGGGCATGAAGTTGATGAATTGGATAACATGACACGCCAAATTTACGAAGACGGCTATTATCGCAGCATTTTCGAATTGCAAAAAGGAACCGGCGTTGGCAACTCATTTGCAATTTTGGATATGGATAAAATCAACAAAATAATTTCGAAACCGTGGGCTTCGGATGGCACAAATTTTTCGGAGCGTGTTTGGGGAGAACATAGACCCGCGTTGATAAAAAGTTTGAATACGGATTTAGTGCAAGCTTTAATACGCGGAGACAACCCACAAGATTTGACGGATAAGATAGCCAAAGAATTTAACGTTGCCAAATACAAAGCTAACCGCCTATTATACACTGAAGCAGCTTTCTTTTCAGAGGCTAGTCAAAAAGATGCGTTTGATGAGATGGGTGTAAAATTTTTCAGCATTTGCGCAACGTTGGATAATGACACGTGCGAAGATTGCGGAGATAGAGAAGGCGAAAAAATACCGATGAGTATGTATGAAGTCGGTGTTACTGCGCCACCGTTTCATCCTAATTGCCGTTGTACTACTTTGCCCGAAGACGATGATGAAAGCCTAGGTGAAAGAATCGCTCGTGATGAGAATGGAAAAACTTATCACGTACCAGCAAATATGACTTATAGGCAATGGAAAGATGAATACGTGGATGGCAAATAAAATTTAATTAAAACAGATAGCAAGGGATGCCAATGATAATACATGAATATGATGAGGTCATACTTGACACAGGAAATAAAGCTACGATATTAGATATCATAGGTGAACATGAAAGATATGTGGTGGAAATATGTTATAAAGACACTGCAAAAGATATAGACATGTTTTCGGTCGAATTTATTTATCCTAGCCAAATAAAAAAAGTGATAAGGTCGGGCAAAGCGCTTTAATTTTTAAAGCGTTTTTTTATGCCCTAAACAAGGCGTAAAACTGTTTACCATAGTCAAGAAAAGACGTAAAAAATCGTAATGGGGGTTACAAAATGAAAAGAGAATTTCTTAAAAGCTTAAATCTTGAAAGTGATGTTATTGATCAAATCATGGCTCAGTATGGCGAAGATATTGAGAAATACAAAGCGCAAATATCAGAGATAGAAACGCTTAAAAACGACATCAAAGAAAGAGATAAGCAATTAGAAGAGCTTAAAAATTCAAGTCAAGATGTTGATGGCTTGAAAAAACAAATTGAAAGCTTGCAAGCAGCAAATAAAGAATCTGCGGATAAATACCAAAAAGAAATTAAGCAGATTCAAATCAATAATGCCGTTGAAAAAGCATTGTCAAATGCAAAATCACGCAATAACAAAGTGATCATGCCGCTTTTGTCAAAGTTTTTGGAGACTGCGAAAATCGACGAACAAGGCAACGTAATTGGTTTGTCGGATGAAATCAAAAAACTAACTGAAGCGGATGATACAAAATTCTTGTTTGAAGCTTCAGAAACTCAAAATAAATTGCAAGGGATCACGCCGGCTACTCAAAATTCAAAGACGTTTGGATTTGTCGATCAAGCTGCGTTCGATGCCAACAAAAACAATCCTGATTGGATAAATAAAAATTGGGATGTTATTTCGGTTGCCCTCAAAGAGGGAACGATAAAAAAATAACTTTTTAAAAACTAAGGAGGACAAAAATATGTCATTAAACAATTTTATTCCAGAGGTATGGAGTGCAAGACTCTTAGAAAACTTGCAAAAAAATCATGTGTTTGTAGGGGTTTGTAATCGTAGTTATGAAGGTACAATCAAAGGTTATGGTGATCAAGTAAAAATTAATTCAATCGGTCAAGTAACCATTGGTTCATACACTAAAAATACAAACATCAGTGCAGCTGAAACTTTAACAGACGCACAAAGAATTTTACTCATAAATCAAGCTAAGTATTTTAATTTCCAAATTGATGATGTAGATAAAGCACAACAAAATCCGAAAGTAATGGAAGGGGCAATGCGTGAAGCTGCTTACGGATTAGCAGATGTAACAGATCAATATATTGCTAGTTTATACACTGAAGCAGTATCAGCAAATTTAATTGGTTCAGACGGTTCACCAACTACATTTAGCGCTGCAACAGATGCTTATAATACACTTGTAAAATTAGGTGTAAAACTTGATGAGGCAAACGTGCCAAAAGCTAGTCGCTGGGTTGTAGTGCCTGCATGGTATCACGCTTTATTGTTGCTTGATAATCGTTTTGTACAAGCTGGTACAAGTGCGGCAGACAATGTTTTGAGAAACGGTGAAGTAGGTAAAGCAACAGGATTTTCGGTTATCGTTTCTAACAACGTAGCTTATACTGGTTCAACAGGCAGTGAGAAATTTAAAGTTATGGCTGGTTATGATCAAACTATTTCTTATGCAGAGCAAATTGTTGAAGTTCAAGCTTACAGACCTGAATTACGTTTTGCAGACGCAGTTAAAGGTTTGCACGTTTACGGTGCAAAAGTAGTTAGACCGGACGCATTAGCCGTTTTAACAGTTTCTAGACCTACAAGCTTAATATAATCAAAGGAGTGTGATGTAAGATGGCAAGAACTGAAATTGGGAAAGTAACTTTGGATGCGTTTAAAACAAACAAAAAAGTAACAGCAACATCTTTGGACGCAACAAATGATATGTATTTGGACTACAAAAATGACAACGTTTGCTTAGTAGTTGCAAACTCCGATGCATCGGATCCAATAACAATTACAATCAAAGGTGCGCCGGGCTTTAGTGATTTAGCAATCTCTATTCCAAAAAGCGAAACTCATGTAATAGGAAACCTTGAAAGCGCTTATTTCAAGCAGGAAGGCGAAAAATTATTTGTTAATCCATCTGCTGCAACGGGTACAATCTTTGCCATTGAGGATGTGATTTAAATGATATTTAAAAACCTTGAGACAGGTGTCCAATGGGAAGTAACAAACCCAGATAGAATAGTTGAGCTTGAAAAAAGCAATCTCTATGAATCAGTTGTAGCAACACCTAAAAAGGAAACTGTAAAACCAGTTGAAAAAGAAACGGAGAAACCAATGGAAGAGAAGCCAAAAGCAAAGAAAAAAGAAACGAAATGAGGCGATTTTTATGCAATTTAACGAAACACAAGTAATAAATCGGCTCGCAGGATTAGGTTATGTATTAAAGCCCGGTGATAATTTAACACTGGGCTTTTTGATTGGAAAAGTTGAAAGCGACATCTTGAATTTTTGCAATATAAACGCCTTACCAGACGCAGCGGTTTATATTGCTATTGATATGGTTTGTGGTGAATTTTTGCAAGACAAAAAATCTGCGGGCAACTTGATTTTAAACGGTATTGATATAAACACCGCGGATGTCAAATCTATTTCTGAAGGCGACACAAGCGTAAGCTTTGACAGCAACAGCCAAAACGCAGCGCAAAAAGCGGATGTTTTGATAAATTCATTGCTTGCTAGCAAAAATAATTTATACAAATTCCGGAGGCTCGCATGGTAAACGTCAAAAATGCTATAGAGAGTTTATATATAGGCCGCTGCACTGTAACAGAGCACAGGCAATATATCGATTCACTCTCAAAACAAACACATTTTGAAGACGTAGATATATTGTCCGATGTGCCTTGTAGACTGTCTTTTTCATCATCAAGGCCAACAGATGAAAACGTAGCTGCTGGTGTTACTCAGTCAATAAAATTGTTTTTGGCGCCGGAAATAAATATACCGGCGGGCTGCAAAATAACAGTTACGCAAAACGGCAAAACCACAGCGTATAAGCAAAGCGGAGAACCTGCAGTTCACACACACCATCAAGAAATATCGCTTGAGTTATTCCAAAAATGGGCTTAAGGCGGTGATTTTATGAGCTTTAATTTTTCGCAGCTAGTAGCCTTTCAAAAAAGATTGAAACAGCTGGATAAGAAAATTCAAGAGAAAACTTGCAAAAGTATTGCAGACGGCTTGGCTAGTAAATTAGTTGAAGCCACAAAACAAAGAACGCCGGTTGGTCATTATCCTAAAAACGCTAAAGATAAAGACGGCAAGAAAAAAAGAGGTGGCGTATTGCGCCGCGGCTGGAAAAGCAAAGGCTTTAAAATTCCGCGTGGCTACGAAAGAGTTGTTTATAACGATATAGAATACACAACTTATGTAGAATACGGACACCGCATTGTAAGAAATGAACAAACCATCGGCTTTGTGCAAGGTCATCATATGCTTGAAAAATCAGTAAACGAAATAAAAAGAATTGCTGATAGTTATGCCAAACAAAAAGCAGAAGAAACAATTAAGGAGGTATTGAGATTTGGAAAATAAAATAATTACAGGCATCAGCCAAAAACTTTTTGAGACGTTTGGGCTAGATTATAAAATCTACACTGAAAACGTCGAGCAATTTCTCAATCCCCCTTGTTTTTATGTTGAACTTTTGCAATCTAGCATGCAGCAAATAGTTTCAAGACGCTAT
>JAFYDY010000048.1 GCA_017544545.1 bacterium | reverse complement strand
TGCAACTCAAACTGCGTTAGGCTCTGCTCAAATGGTTTTTGAAAGAGGAAACGTCCCTGTTCAGACTTTAATAGATAATGTTGCAACAAAAGGCGGCTGCACCTTTGTCGGAATTTCTGAAATGAAGGCGAAGGATTCTGCTCAGATGTTTTATGATGTCATAGGCAAAACTGCCCGTAAAGCAAACGAACTCGGTCGTGGGTAAATGTAATACCCTCTCCTAATTTAGGAGAGGGCAGGGTGAGGTTAAAATATGGATGAGAAATATATAAAAGCCAGAGACCTAAGAAAAAATATAACCCCACAAGAACAAAAATTATGGAACTTGTTAAAAAACAGACAATTTATTGGTTTGAAATTTGTCCGTCAATATCCTATCGGGAATTATATCGTTGATTTTGCCTGCAGGCAAAAGAAGATAGTTATTGAAATTGACGGCGGACAACACAATGAAGATTCAGCAATTTTATATGATGAAAACAGAACCAAATTTATTGAATCAAAAGGGTATAAGGTTTATCGTTTTTGGAATAACGAAATAAATGAAAATATTGAAGGTGTTTATCAAAAACTGTTAGAAATATTTGATAAATAATATTTCATACCTCATCCCAACCTTCTCCTATTCTTTAGGAGAAGGTGAAATGGTGTGTACCCTCTCCTAATATAGGAGAGGGAAGGGTGAGGTTAATGTTGCTTTATCCCTACTTTTCTTATATAATACAGGCAAATAGGAGTATTTATGAAATTTGGAATTAAGAACGGTCTTATATTTGGAATTTTTACGTTTGTAATTTCCGGTATTGCTTTTGCACAGGAAAATGTTGTACTGCCGAGAATTGAAGGTTCAGCAACTAACTTAACAGTAAATCAAGAACAAAACAAACCAAATGAGCAAGAAGTTAATGAGATGTTTAAGCCCTTCATGGATAATCTGACACGAAGTATAAAAATGAACTGGGATCCTCCAAAGGGTCCTGAATCCAACAAAATACAGGTGCTTCTTACCATAGCAAAAGACGGCAGGTTATTAAAAAGTTCATTATATAAATCCTCAGGAAGTAAGGCTGCGGATGACAGAGCATTAGATGCTGTGCGTTTGGCTTCTCCTTTTAGCCCTTTACCTGACAAGTTTGAAGGTAAATCAATAGAGATGTTATTTACATTTGATTATAATGTTTTTTCACGGGAAAACCCAATTTACCCCATTGTATCTCCTTTTTCATCAGATTTTAACCCAAACAAAATGTATGTAAAATTTACTGATGATACTTTGATTATGAAGAAAGATGCATTTTTATACCGTGATGGTTATGTATATTTAAAAACTCAAAAATCAAATTCTAATTTCAAACATTACAAGATTGATTGTGTGAATAACAAAATAGGTTCACAAACATCTCAAAATGCATATGCAAGAATTTTGTACGGTGATGTTCATATGCACACACCAACAGGTTTTGACAAAAAAGTTTTTGATTATGCTTGCGTAGAATGAGGGAACATTATGAGAAGTGAGTAAAGCCCCCTCACCCTAACTCTCTCCCCAAAAGGGCGAGGAAAAAAATGTTTCTAATTTTACCCCTCTCCTAGTCTTTTATCCAGCGGAAGCTTTTAACATAGTTGTTTCCGTTGATATCACCGTAGATTTCGGCTTTAAAGACTCGCAGAACATTATCTCTGTCAAAGTTAGGAATCTTTCTTATATTACTTGTTGATGCCGGGTTAATATCATTGATTTTTATGCCCGGGATTGTATTAAATAATGTGTTCAAAGAAGCATTTGCAATCTTACCCAAAATTGTTGAGAAGTTCTTGGAAAGTGCACCGTAGATTTCCATATCGGCAACAAGGGTTGCGAGGTTGTAGCTTCCCGTCATGTACATACTCAAATCTTTTCCGCTTGAATATACATTGATATTATCTGCAATGCCGTTTTTGATATGTACATCGCCCTTGATACTGCTGAATTGACCGGTCTTAAGAGGTGTGATAAGGTCAATAATACCGTTAATTGAAACACCTGTAATTCCGCCTGTAATCAGGTTTCCTGCTTTTAACAGATATTCCAAAGAACCCAGTTTTGGCATTTTACCGTCAAGAACTTCAAATTTGCCTTCGCCGGACAGAGTATTTATACAGTCAATGCTGGAAAATCCTTTGCAGCTTGCATTGAGTTTACCTGTAACCGTTCCGTATATTTGGCCGGGCATTTCAAAGAAATCATCAGCTATAATTTGAGCATCGGTATCCTTTATATTAACATTCGCAGAACCTTTTAGAGATTTGAGGTTATACTTTATATCTCCGTCAACCGTTCCCTTTGCTATATTGAAGGAAAATTTATCTATGTTCATTTCTCTGTTTTCATCAAGTGTTATATGTGATTTGAAGTTTGTTGCTTTTGCTTTTTTAATTAAAATATTATCAGCAGCGATATTTGCATCTTTTATAATAATTGTATTTTCGGGTAAGAGTTCTGTAATTTCTCCTGATTTAAGTTTTGCAGCTCTTGTTGAATCTGCTTCGTATTCGCTTAGAGCCGTTATCATTTTATTAAGATTAAGTTCATCGGTTTGAGCATTCAAGCTTTCTACAATTACAGGTTTTGTAGATTTATTTTGAATTTTTGCATTGAGTAAAAAGTCATTTGTCATAATCAAACCTGTAGTGTTCAGATTTATGTAATCCGATTTGAAATCAAGATTAACATCCTGTATTGTGGAATCCATGACAGGAATATCAATACTCTTTACTTTCAAAAAACCAAGAATATGCGGAGCCTCAGATGTTCCGTTTATTGTCAAATCTGATGTAAATATTCCCTGCTTAATCATAGGTTTTTTGAAAAGAACATTGAAAATTCTGGCATTTGTCGGGTTATCTGTTTTTAT
>JAFYDY010000047.1 GCA_017544545.1 bacterium | reverse complement strand
CAAGTCTTTTCACCATTTCTTTAAAGCCATCTAAGAACAGTTTTTTAGCATACTCGTCATTAAGCACACCGACCGTTCCGACAGCCACAACAGAGCCTTTTTCAACTCCTAAAAAGGC
This sequence comes from bacterium, assembly GCA_017544545.1. Lineage (GTDB taxonomy): Bacteria > Cyanobacteriota > Vampirovibrionia > Gastranaerophilales > Gastranaerophilaceae > Zag111. Next base: position 2,037 of record JAFYDY010000047.1, on the reverse strand, counting down.
AAAGTCGTAACTATCCTCGGTAGACCAACTTATTGTTGGAATAACTTTAATTCCATGAGCTTGCCAAAATGCGGCACACCATCTGTTGCGATAAACCTGCCATATTTGGAATGCTTTAGGGTATGTGGTGTACATTGAAAAATCAGGAGACAAAACTCCGTCATATTTTCTTAATTCAGGGATTTGAGAGTCTGCCCATTTCCAACAACGCTCGAACCTATAATCATCGAGAAAGAAATGTGCTGTTCCTTTTCTGTTTTTGTCCACCCGATATGGGATGAGTTCTTTTATATCGAACTCATCCTTTCTGATGTCGGGTATTCCGTAGGAATTTGAGGAGCGAAAAAAGCCTTTTTCAACATTCTGAACATTTAATAAATCTCGCCAAGTCATTGAATCCTCCTTATGCTCTTAAGTTTTGAACTTCACCCAATAAGTAATTCGCAAAAGTTTCAATGGCTGTTACACCCTGATCGAAACAATAATCATCAAGTTCTGACGGTGTTTCTTTTATCTTGGCTTTTAATTTATACAAACTGTCGAGTGCCGGCTGAGTGTATTTTGCAAGATTTTCATATAATTTCGTAATTGATGTTGGAACATTCTTTTTCAAAAGTTTCAAAATAAACGGTTGAATCAATGTCCACAAAAAACTAAAATCTTTCCAAGATTTAACAAACGCAAATAAATTCATAATAACTTCCTTTCTTTTCTAACTTGTACTTATTTTCTTTAATCTTTTTTCTGTACCATTCGGCTTTGTTCCTGAGATAACCGCCGATCCTGATTATTTGTAAATTCGGCAGATAGGGTAAATAAGTGATGTCGATTTTACCTTCAGGTTTTGCTTTTTTACGGTCAAATTCATAGTGGGTAAATACTGAATTTTCCTTAATAATAATTCCGTATTTAATTGTTAAATAAGCCGTTAAACAGCACAGGGTTTCGATTTGCTTTTGAGTAAGAGGGTATTTTGTTTCTTTTTTATTCAGGTTAAAACCTGCCATTCCGCAAACAGATATACCGATGCATCCTGTGTTTCCACCTCCGCAATGTGCCGCATAATTTCCGTCTTTACAGTTTAAATTATCTTCAGGTTTATGTGTCCCCGGATAAATCCGACCATAAGAATCAATTAAAAAATGGTATGCTTTTAAATCGGTATCGCAGGGTTTATTGCTTCCTGCTGTCCAATGGAGGCAGATTTTCGTTAGTGATGTCATTTAATATACTCCTTTTTTGTTGTCTCTCTTTTAATAAACTTGTATATTCTTCAGGGGAAAGAGTTGTTTCTATTCCAAGATCCAATTGTTCTTTGTGTCTAATGATTTTCCAATCAGTATTATTTAAAAAATCCTGTGCTTCTTTGCTATCAAGCTCTTTAAATAACTGATCAGCATCAATAATCCATTCACCGTTAGAGAAAAACGCTTTATCATGAGGTTTTTTAGGAACTTCCAAATCCCCAAATAATTTAATTTCTGTTTCTAAATATTGACCATTTCTTATAACGCAAAACATTAAAAGCTCCTTTCAACTTGCATGATAAATGACACATTATTGTGAATAGTGCGTTGTACATTACCCGAATCTCTATAATCCATAAGTTTTGAAACGGTACGCAGATTAAATTGGCATTCATCAATCATTAACCCGTTATTATTTGCTTCACCGCTGTAATCCACATTTGAATCGACGTGCCAAGGAAGAATATTTCCGTTAACTTTATCTTTGATCCAAGCAGATATTTTTAAGTTTTTATAATTAACTCCGATGTTATGAAAGAATGAATAAAGAGAATTGATTGCAATATCGGTCTCTTCGCTTGTGTATTTATTGTCAATTGCAAAACATTGAACATCAGAAACAAAATTATTCTGAGTTTTTATTCTGCCAATGTAGATAATTTCTTGTTCTTCATTTTGTTGTTGCTCTATGTTATATGAATAGAACTTATTTTCAGGGATTACAAAACAGTCAGAAACTTCATTAATGATGAATTGTGAAATCTGTGCTCTAACACCCATATTTTGAATT
>JAFYDY010000046.1 GCA_017544545.1 bacterium | reverse complement strand
TTTACAACTGGACATTTTATTAAAAATATAATATACTAAGACTTGAGAAGAGCAAAAGGGATTGTAAAATGGCAAAACACAGTGATACAGTACCAATAGAGGTGACAATTTTAACAGCTGACCACGATATAAAAGGTGTGGTTCACGTTTCTAAGTATACAAACACTAACAGAGAATTAACTGACCTTTTGAACGACAAAGAAAGAAGATTTCTTGCGGTGACTAATGCGGAAATATACCCTCGCACCGGTAACGCTTCACCAAGAAGATATAACTTTTTAGAAATTCATATGGACTATGTTTTGATGGTTCACCCCACATCTCAGGCTGTATTCAAAGATTCCGGCAAGGCTCAGGAAGATATTGCACGCTTCAGAGATTTAAGGATTAAACTCAATCAGACCAAACCTTTCTAATATTGAAAGAATATTTTTTCATGATAATATTACTTTGTAATATCGGTTATTGTGAAAGGTTCTTATAATGAGGAAAATGCGATTATTTGAAAAGTTTTTTTCAATAACTAACAAACCCTCTTATAAACAAATTACTCTTTTTGGTCTTCCTATATATAAAAAATTTTTTACGACAGAAGAAGAAAAATCTTTTTATGCAAAACTCCCTGTCGTAAATAATAAGATTGTGTTTATGAACTACCTTGGCAGATCATACGGTTGCAACCCCAAATACATCCTGGAGGAAATTCAGCGCAGAAATCTGAATTACGAATTGGTTTGGGTAATTAACGGATACCCCGATGACTTTGAAAAAGATTTTCCTTCAGGTGTTCGTTTTGTTCAATACAAATCAAAAGAATTCATAAAGGAGCTTTCTTCGGCAAAAATCTGGGTATCAAATCACCATTTTGCAAAACAATTTGCTCTCGGTCTTGCCAAAAAACCGGAACAGTTCTTTATACAGACCTGGCATGGAAGTTTGGGTATCAAAAAAATTGAAAAAAATGTCAAAGTCCTCACAGACGAACAAGATTGGGAACAATACGCCTCCGAAAGTTCAACTGCAACAGATTTATGGGTTTCTAACAGCAATTTTGAAACAGAAATTTATAATGAAGCTTTTTGGAATGTAAAAGAAATAAAAGAACTGGGACATCCAAGAAACGATATTTTCTTCAAAAGCGATGATGAAAAATCTGATATTAAGAAAAGAGTATTTAAAACTCTTGAAATCCCCGAAGATAAAAAAGTTTTGTTATACGCTCCGACTTTTAAAGATACAACGAGTTTATCAAGTTATGATATAGAATTTTCCAAACTTCTTCCTATATTAAAAGAAAAATTCGGAGGTGACTGGGTTATTGTCTCAAGAATGCACCCGAGCTTCAGAAAAAGACATTATAAGAAAATTAAAGAATTACAAAACACATATAATGCAAACGCTTATCCGGATATACAGGAGCTTTTGGTAAGTGCAGATATTGCAATTACAGATTATTCAAGCTGCATATTTGACTTTATGCTAACTCAAAAACCGGGATTTATATATGCCAAAAATATTAAAAGTTATAATTCTGAACGGGGTTTTTACTATCCGATAACCTCAACACCTTTCCCGATAGCAGAGAATAATAATCAACTTATTGAAAATATAATGCGTTTCGATTATAAAGAATACAAAGAAAAAGTTGAGATTTTCCTGAAAGAAAAAGGTTGTGTTGAAGACGGACATGCATCTGAGCGTGTTGTTGATATAATAGAAAAGGTAATGAGTGGTAATTATGAAAGAAATTAATAATATAGCAATTATATTCGCAGGCGGAACAGGACAAAGAATGTCCAACGGAGAAAATCTTCTCCCTAAACAGTTTCTGAAAATAAATGATAAGCCTATTATCATTCACACTCTTGAACTGTTTCAAAACCATGAAGAAATAGATAAAATCTATATCGCAATTCACCCTGATTATTATGAATATATGCAGGATCTGGTAAAACACCACTACATAACAAAAACTGCAGGTATCGTAAAAGGCGGTGCAACAGGACAAGATTCTATTTATAATGCCCTCAAACTCGCCCAGGAAGAAAACCACAACAAATCAATCGTTTTAATACATGACGGTGTTCGTCCGAATATTACCAAAGAAGTTATATCCAAAAATATTGAATGTGCAAAACAGAACGGTAACGCTATTACCTGTACATCTTGTTTTGAAACAATCCTGATAAGTACAAATCATGAAAATCCAAAACATGTTCCGTACAGAAAAGATACTTTTGCCGCTCAGGCCCCGCAATCTTTTCACCTTGGAGAAATTGTTTCAGCACACGAAAAAACTAGAAAAGTTAATCCTTCATACACAGACATCGTAGATTCCTGCACTCTGTTCAAAACCTTAGGCAAAAAGACCTTTATGATTGAAGGGAACAGGGGCAATATAAAAATCACAACCATCGAAGATTTGTATATTCTAAGAGCCCTAATCAGATATAGAGAGGATTTGGATGCATTTGGTCTTGTAGGAGCAGGAAAATAACATGAACAAACTTGTTGAAGAAGACGCAATAAATATCACGAAACAATTTGACATGTCGGTGTTTAATAACAAGACCGTGCTTGTAACCGGCGCAACAGGACTTATCGGCAGCCTGTGCGTCAGAAGTTTGCTGGCATCAGGATACAATACAAAAGTTTTGGCTCTCGTAAGAAACGCAGACAAAGCAAAAAAAATGTTTGGGGAAAATAATAATCTTGAACTTCTCGTACAGGATATTCAAACACCCATAACAACAAGCAAACATGCTGATTATATTATTCATACGGCAAGTACAACAGCTTCAAAAGATTTTGTTGAAAAACCGGTTGAAACTATTTTAACGGCACTCAAAGGAACTTATAACATACTGGAATACGCAAAAGAAACCAAATGCGTAAGCGTTGTATATTTATCCTCACTTGAAGTATACGGTATACCACCAAAAGAA
>JAFYDY010000045.1 GCA_017544545.1 bacterium | reverse complement strand
TTCTTATACAGAAGGAAGGCTCCCGTACCGACAGCCACAAGACCGGCAATTGCCAATATAATCTTTATCGGCCTCGATTTAGCCGCTTTCTTAAATTCTTTCTCTGCTTTATCTTTATATTCTCCAAAAGCATCCATAAGACGATTCATCTTCGACTTATTCCTTGCGCCCCAGCCTTTATCTGTTTCAAGAATATCAATTGTGTATCGCTGATTTGCGGATTTACCCCTGTTATACTCGATATTTTCATGCCAATCTATTTTTTCTTCAATATTCTTCTTACATTTTGCAACATACTTGTCTTTGTGATGTATATGCTCATCAGCCATTTGTTCAAAGATATCCGAAACCTGTTCAGCCTGACGTGCACATCTTGCATCATCAATTTCATCCATTGAGTTTGTCCATGTCAAACCATAACGTTCAGGACGACCTTCTACAGGTTCTTTAGTCAAAAAGCCGTTCATTTCATTTGTATAATCAACCGGTCCGCCTGTCTTGGTTGTACCGTACGGAACACCTGCGGCTTTACATTCCAGAGGGGTTATCCCACACATTTCACGACGTGAAGTAAACATACCGTATTGAGCACAGCCTACTAACCTGTTCGGGAAAAATCCGTCAACATACATTACCTGACCTTTATATTTCCCGCCGTCAAGAGTCTCAATTTCATTTATAAGACGTACAATACTCTTATAGTCTCTAGCACCTTCGTTCCATTTACCTGCGCCTAATACTAATCGGAATTTCTTTTTCTGCGCATAGGTAACATCTTCTTTTCCCAGATATTTTTTAAACCCGTCAAGCGTTATATTAAAACCTTTTTGCTCATCCGGTCTGCCCCAGCCCATTACTAAAATATCACCGTCAGACATTTTCTTCAGATAGCCATGTACTTTTTGTCCTTCAGAAAGCTGCGCCTCATTAAAGAATAACTTGTCTAATTCTTTCTGACCCTTTTGATGAGCTTCATCTACCAAAGAAGTAAACCATTTTGCGTTACTTTCTCTTGCCTGAATCACTTCATCAATATTTTCACCGTTATATTTAAAGGTTGTAAAACCTTCTTTATTAGCAGTCAAGCCATTATTACCCCTGCCGAATCCCGCATCAGGATTATCAAGATTTAAACTTGCAGGAGTTGATCCGTTAAGAACAGATTTTGTTTCAATGCTTGCAAAATCATCTGTCAGGAAAGATGCAGCGTTAGGGGTTTCCGGACTTTTCATTTCAACATCAAAGGTGTACGAAACCGTACCGACAGAAACATTATCCGGATTTTTCTTTGCTGCAACTATGCCGGATTTAACAACGTTATACATCCCGCTGCCATCCCTAAAAGGAGCCAATGCCGGTTCAATAATAGTTTTTACAACTTCCATTTCTTTAGGTGAAAGTTCATCAAGGTTATTTATTCCCACTCTTTGAGCTTTAGCCAAAAGATCATATTTGGGATGTTTTCTCAGAAATTCCGCATCTTTTTCATCTCCTACTATACGCAAGAACTCAAACGGATCCGAGGTTACCCCCTGATAACTCCTTCCGGGGTTGTGTTCAATAATGTGTATCTTCATACCATTAACTTTGTCATTTCCTCTTGCTGACATATTAGCGATATGAGCTGCGAACGGATGAGCAACCCTGTCATGTGCCAGAACACTTGCCGGACGGAAATATCCGAACTCTTCGGTATTCATATCTTCTGATATAATTTTTGCCAAAGCTTTCATTTCGTCTGAATTTATAATCTCTGCGCCAAAGGAACTGTTACCTCTCGCATCGTACGAATATGGTTTTGCAGTTTTAGCTAAATCAGGAGTGTATAAAAAGTAATGAGGTTCCCCTTTCAGCTGAATATATTTCGGATTATTTTCAGAAACCTTCATAAGCTGATACGGAACCGTTTTTATTTCACCAAACACCTGATCGGAAAGAACTTTTATTTCGCCCTTTGCACTTGTCGGTTCAACTATACAATATTTTGAAAGAGCCTCCGGCCCAAGACCGTTAGGACGACTCTGGATAACATAACTTATTTCATCAGGCTTTAAATAAAACTTCTTTGCAACATCCTCAAGAGTTTCGCCAACATTTGCGCTCACAAAATATTTTGAAGGAATCTCATCAGGCAAAACTCCTCCGGGGAAATCTTTTTCCGGGTGAAGTAAGAATTTATGACCTCCTTTTGGATTATCATATTCCCAATATGGCATAAAACTACGGACATCTTTACCTTCATGCTCTCTTAAGCTTTTTACAAGCTCATACCCGACGCAACCTTCTCCACCCTGTGTAGTTTCTGCAAGTTTAATCCCATTATTCTCCGGTGTCAGAGACGCAATTTGATTCATATTCATCGGAGCACCGGTAAATGATATTCTCACGATATTACCACTTACTTTTTGATTACCACCGGGAACGAGATTAAGCCTTTGCAAATTTCTACAAGAACTTACACAACTGTACCCTGATACATTGTTTACACGCATGAATTACCCCTTTTATACATGTCTCCGTAATATTTCACTTTTTAAAACCTATAAATAAAAATTTTTAATAGAAAACGACCTAAATATTAAGTATTATTTACAATTATATTATAACAACGAGGGCATAAAAGCCCCCGTTGGATAATAACTTATTTAAGATATTGGTGTTTCTTCCGTTTCTTTCTCTTTTTTAGCTCTTTTAGCCTTCTTATCAAAGGATATTTTTCCGTCTATCAGAGAAACTTTTATAGTATCTCCCTCAGAGTATTTACCTGACAGAATTTCCTCAGCCAGACTATCTTCCATCTTACGTTGGATTAAACGTCTTAACGGTCTTGCACCGTAAGCTTCGGAATATCCGTTTTCAGCCAGATGATCTTTGACCTCATCTGAAACTTCAATACTGATACCTCTTTCAGACAAGCGTTTGAACAAATCTTTGAGCATAAGATCAACGATTTGTCTGATTTCTTCTTTAGAAAGATGAGAGAATACGATTGTCTCATCAATTCTGTTAAGAAATTCCGGTCTGAAGGCTTTCTTCATCTCTTCAGATACTGTTTCTTTAAGTTTTTCATATTTTGACTTAGATTCATCTTCGGCAGTTGTGAAGCCAAGTTTTGAAGTATTTGTAATCATACTTGCACCGACGTTTGAAGTCATAATGATAACAGTATTCTTAAAGCTTACATGACGACCTTTAGAATCTGTCAAACGACCGTCATCTAAAATCTGAAGCATAATATTAAATACATCCGGGTGAGCTTTTTCGATTTCATCAAACAACACAACCGAATACGGTTTTTTTCTGACAAGTTCTGAAAGGTGTCCGCCATCATCATAACCGACATAACCCGGAGGAGAACCGATAAGTTTTGCAGTTGAATGTTTTTCCATAAATTCTGACATATCAACACGCAGCATGTTATCTTCCGAGCCGAACATAGCTTCTGCCAATGCTTTAGCAAGCTCGGTTTTACCAACACCGGTAGGACCTGAGAAAATGAAGCTTCCAATTGGTCTGTTCGGTGCTTTCAAGCCGACTCTTGCTCTTCTTATAGCTTTTGATATAGCAACAATCGCATCATGCTGACCTACAACTCTCTTATGAAGAGTATCTTCAAGTTTCATCAGACGTTCACTTTCGCCTTCAGTCAGCTTAGTAACAGGAACACCTGTCATCATTGCAATAACTTCAGCCACATTTTCAGCAGTAACTGTTGGTTTATTTGCCTCGTGTTCATCTCGCCATTTTGCAGAGACTTCACGAATTTTATCTCTTAAATCGGCTTCCTCATCTCTAAGTTGAGAAGCTTCTTCAAATTCCTGATTTCTGATAGCATCTTCTTTTTCTTTGATTAAAGCTTTGAGCTGTTTTTCAAGTTCTTTGCCTTCAGGACACAAGTTTGAAACTTTTAAGCGAACTTTTGAACTTGCTTCATCAATTACGTCAATAGCTTTGTCCGGCAAAAATCTGTCATTGATATATTTGCTGGACAATTTGACAGCTGCGACAATTGCCTCATCTGAAATAATCAGTCTGTGGTGTTCTTCATACTTAGGTTTCAAACCTTTTATAATTTCAATAGATTCTTCCTCCGTCGGTTCATCAATAATAACCGGCTGGAAACGTCTTTCTAACGCTGAATCTTTTTCAATATATTTTCTGTATTCATCAGAGGTTGTCGCACCGATAACCTGAATTTCACCACGTGAAAGCGCAGGTTTCAAGATATTTGCAGCATCTATTGCACCTTCAGCTGCACCGGCTCCGATTAGGGTGTGCATTTCGTCAATAACAAGGATAATATTTCCGGCCTGACGAATTTCATCCATAATCTTTTTAAGACGTTCCTCAAATTCACCTCTGTATTTTGTACCGGCAACCAAAAGTCCCATATCGAGCTGAATGACTTTTTTGCCGTCCAAAATATCCGGAACTTCAGCATTAACGATTCTTATTGCAAGCCCTTCAGCAACAGCTGTTTTACCAACACCGGGTTCACCAAGTAAAACCGGATTGTTTTTGGTACGTCTTGCCAAAATTTGAATAACACGTTCTATCTCTTTTTCTCTGCCGACAACAGGATCAAGTCTCAATTCCTGAGCTGCAAGCGTTAAATCTCTGCCAAATTCATCGAGACTTGGTGTTTTAGTTTTCCCGCCTGATGAAGATGAAGTTGAAGAAGATGATGACGAAGATGAAGAAGATGATGAACCGGCAGCTGAACCTGACGGTTTTGATTCTCCAAGCATCTTAACAACATTACTTCTGACCTTATTTAAATCTATACCAAGATTTTCTAAAACTCTGGCAGCAACACCTTCGCCTTCTCTTATCAAACCTAAAAGCAAGTGTTCTGTACCGATATAATTATGTCCCAACTGTCTCGCTTCATCCCATGACAGTTCCAAAACCCGTTTTGCACGAGGAGTAAAAGGAATTTCAACAGCTACAAAACCAGAACCTCTGCCGATAATCTTTTCGACTTCGGTTCTTGCATCTTTCAAATTAACACCCATTGACTTGAGTGTCTTTGCAGCAACTCCTGTCCCTTCTCCGATAAGTCCCAGCAAAACCTGTTCTGTTCCAACGAAGTTGTGCCCTAATCTACGGGCTTCTTCCTGAGCGAGCATTATAACCTTTATCGCTTTTTCTGTAAAACGTTCGAACATTTTTTACTCCTATCTCTTCTGATGACTAAAGCATACATCAAATATAAAAAAGTTTCAATATGTTACATTATAATAAAACTTTCAAAACTCAATAACAACAATAAATTTTAAAAGCAAAACAAAATATCGACACCACAAAACTAATTATAACGGAGTTTTTATCAATTACAGACCTAAATCTTCAAGAAATCTCTTATTTTCTGACAATTCAAATAACGCCTCGTCAGAAAAAGGATTGGATATTCCCTGTTTTTTAAATAAATTATCTACAATTTCATTATGAGACAGATTTTCTGGATCTGACAACACAAGCTTTTTAAAATTATTTATGTCTGACTGACGTTCATATAAACCCAAGGCATGTCGCGACAAATTTTTCAGAGACTCTGAATCTTTATCAAATGGTGAAGTCGCCGTAGAGAATGATTTTGCCAGATTGTTGTTCTTTAATTTTTCAGCCAATTTTTTAAACATAATATATCCTTAGAATACATAAACATTATACAATATATTTTATAATATGCAAATTAGCCCAATATATAGAAACCTGAGCCATTTACGAACCGATAATTTTATTGATTTTTTCAAAATCACCCATTCCGTTAATTGATACCGAGCTGTTTTTATCGAATCTTACTTCAAATTTGTTCTTATAATCACTTATTATTTTTTCATTATATCTGTCCGTAAAGAAATAATATTTTTGGTTTGAGGAACCAACCCATGGGCGTGAGAAATCTCGTTTCGAAGCTTCATATCTGCCGTCTATCAAGATATCAACATATTTAACAAGTTCTTTGACAGAACTTTCATTTTTTATACTTTCATACTCTTTTCCGGTAAACACAAGGACAGACAGCCCCATCTCTTGAACGGCTTTTGACAGTTCGGTAACAGGTTCTATCTGTTCTAAAGGCTCCCCGCCAAGAAAGGTTACTCCTTCAATTTCATCTCTGTATTTTAATATTTCAGAGACTAATTCATTTACACTGACTAATCCACCGCCATTTTTATCCCACATGTGAGAATTTGCACAGCCTTCACAACAAATAGAGCAGCCCTGAACCCATATACAAAAACGGATTCCCGGCCCCTCAACTGCAGTTTTTGGCAAATAGGAATTAATTTTTATATCCACGTATGTATTATACCACGCATGCACAAAAACTATTTAAAACCCCAATTAGCCAAATGTTTTATAAGAACGTTCGATGTTTTTGGAAACTTCGCTCTTGATTGAATCTATCTGAGTCTGAAGTGAATTGTGTTCGGAATCTAATTTGTTTATCTCCATCTGATAACGTTTGTCTTTTATTTCAATTTCGTGCATTTTTTCTTCATATCTGACTTCTGCTTTTGCTATTGCGTTATCATCTGTTTCAAGAGTTAATTCTGCCGCATCTGTGTAGATTATTTCATCCCAGCTGAATTTGTTTTGGGTATCTGTATTATGACTGTTTACTCTTTGCATTACAACTATACCCTGTGCCAAGACATCTTCAAGCCAAGTTGTACTTGTAAGAAGGTTATTGTCAATTACTTTATATGCGTTTGCAAAGGTATCCTTCTGCGCTTCCAGAGATTTAAGAACATATTCTCTGTAGTAATCCATATTATCTTCATAACCTTCTTTGGTCTGAATTCGCGCAGGCTCATTAAGTCCGTTCATACGATACCACAAGTTTGTGTACCATTGAGCTTTTTCTTTGTCGTTTACTTCGTATTCATACAGAGTTTCTTCAACTTCTCTCGGTTGAAGCTCAACTACAAATTTTGCTGTTTCCGGTGGTTCTTCATCAAATATCGGCTCCGGCTCGTTCCAATATGTAACAACTTCCTCATGTTCGACCTCATATGCATCATCAAGGTCGAATTCTAAGAAATGGAAGAACATTGCCAAGTGATCCGGATCTGCAGGACCTCCGGTACTAGAGCCATCATAATCATCATGAACCATCCACAAGAAATCTACAAGCTCCTGATATACCGATTTATTTTGAGAACACAAGCCGCTGCACAGTGTATCAACATTATAAATCTTATTGTTATATTTTATCTGAACATTTTCTCTCATA
>JAFYDY010000044.1 GCA_017544545.1 bacterium | reverse complement strand
TCAAAACCGGGTCTTTTATCGATTTGCCACTTTACACCGACAATTGTTTCCCCTTCAAAGTTTTTATTCATCTGAATTTTAATTATCAAGCCCTGAAAATCAGTGACAGTATGACGACTTTTTCCGGAGCCTTCAGTATGGGTGAGGCTGGTTTCCTCAATAGCAAAATTGCATCCCTTATGAATACCGATAATTACATCATCATCAGATTTACGGGTAAATCTCGGGAATAATCCCATTTCATCTATCTCAGAATCTGTAACAATATCTCTGTTGTCAGACATATACATATTTCCGCAAAGCGAAATTATTTTGGGAACTATTTCCTTTTTCAATCTTTCACTTATATTTCCCCAAAAATAAGCGGAAATTATAAGACATGGAATTGAAACACACAATCCGACGACTATAAACATAGTTTCTTCAATGATAAAACCTATGATAGTGATAAGTGAAAATATAACGAGCAGAATAAAAAACGGAGATGAATTCTTTTTAGCTTCAGCCCTTTCAGCTTCTAAAGGAGCTAAAATCGGTAAAAACTGCTCTTTGTATATTTTTGAAAACTCTTCTCTTGTAACGATAGACATAAAGACCTCCAGCATATATGATATCATACAAGATAAATCTTTGTATCAATCATTTATACGGATTTTGCATCAATGTTTTACAACTAATCAACAGAGAAGATTTCACGGATATCATCCATTGTTAGAGATTTTGTAATATTTCTGTCAACCGAAATTACGCTATCAACAAGGTCTCGCTTGATTGTTTTAAGTTTTTGAATTTTTTCTTCAACAGTATTTTTGGTAATAAGCCTATATACAAATACCTTCTTGGTTTGTCCGATACGATATGCACGGTCTGTTGCCTGATCTTCAACTGCAGGGTTCCACCACGGGTCGTAGTGAATAACATAATCCGCACCGGTCAAGTTCAAACCTGTACCGCCGGCCTTCAAGCTAATCAAGAATATCTTAATTGTCGGATCGTTATTAAATCTATCCACGGCGCCCTTACGATCTTTTGTTTTACCGGTAAGATATTCGTACTTAATTCCGGATTTATCCAGCCAATCTTTAATAATGTCAAGCATATCAACAAACTGACTGAATAACAGTATTCTGTGACCTTCATCCACAATTTCTTCAAGCATAACTTTGAGTTTTTCAAATTTGCCGGAGGAAATAATATTTTTAACGTTATTTTTGTCGTAAAGTTTCGGGTGACAGCAAATCTGACGCATACGAAGAAGTGCCGAGAAGATAGAAAGTCTGCTCTTTTCAAGGCCTTTTTCTTCAATGGATTTGAACAACTCTTCTTTGGTACTATCTAATACTGTCAGATAGAAATCTTTTTGTTCATCTGTCAATTCGCAGTATGCAATGTTTTCAACCTTATCCGGAAGATCTTTTGCAACATCTCGTTTCATACGGCGTAAGATGAACGGATAAATCTGTAATTTCAGACGTTTTTCAACGACTTTGTCATGACGCTCCATAATCGGATTGACGTAATGAGAATTAAAATCTGCCATTGAGAATAAAAATCCCGGCATAAGGAAATCAAATACCGACCACAATTCTTCCAATTTGTTTTCAATCGGAGTACCTGACAAGGCCAATTTATGCTGTGAGGATAATAACTTAACAGCCTGCGCCGTTTGCGAAGTTGCATTTTTAATATTTTGAGATTCATCCAAAATTACGTATCTGAAATTGATATCTTTTAATTTTGCAATATCACGTCTGACAAGGGCGTAACTTGTAATAATAACATCATATTCAGGAATCTTTTTAAAGAACTGTTTTCTTTCTCCACCCTGAAGCTTAAGACAGGTAAGTGACGGAGCAAATTTTTGAATTTCCATCTCCCAGTTAAACACAACCGTTGTCGGAGCAATAACCAAGGTAGGAGCCGGACCGTCAATTTCTTTTGCTTTTTCAAGAACCGTCAGGGCCTGCAAAGTTTTACCTAACCCCATATCATCAGCCAAAATACCATTAAGCCCGTATTTATACATAAACCATAACCAGCCAAAACCTTTTAGCTGATATTCACGGAATTCCGCATTTATACCCTTAGGCAACTGCAAATCGCCCGAAGTT
>JAFYDY010000043.1 GCA_017544545.1 bacterium | reverse complement strand
GTGCACTTCTTTTGAAACTTCTCTTAATGAAGGTTCGCCATACCTTAAAACTTTTCTTATCGCCATATTATAAACCCTTCCTTGTAGTATAAATTTTACTATAAATTGCCCCAAATGTAAAATATGGGACAGTAGAAAAAAAGTTGTGAAATGTGTTATAATCATGTGTGTTCAGAAATTATAGAGGGGTTGTACCGTGAGGAAGGGTTTAATTATATCTTGGTTGTTTTTGTGTATGATTTGTGCGGCACCGCAGGTCTGTGCGGCACAAGCTGAAATTGACATGCCAAAGCTGCAGGCGATATCAGAAATCGGTTCGCTGCTAAATACCGGATTTTATGAAGATGCCGTTGCCAAGTGTGATGAGGCTATGAAGAAATATCCAAAAGAACCGGAATTATACTATTGGAGCGGAATGATTAAAAGCAAATTAGGTGATAATAAATCCGCAATCAAAGAATATGACACGGCAATCAGCTTAAATCCCAAAAACAGTTCAGCATACGTGATGAGAGGTATTGCAAAATCGGATATAGAAGATTTTGACGGTGCAATGGCAGATTTTAATCACGCAATTACAATAAACCCGAAAGACAGTTCCGCATATTCTATGAGGGCTTGCGTAAAGATTCAGACAGGTGATATTGACGGGGCTCTGAAAGATATGCAAATCGCTAACAAGCTTATGGATGAAGAAGAAGCTGCAAAAGCCGCCGCTAAAAAATAATTTTGGGCAATAAAAAACTACACTTATGTAGTGTAGTCAATAGTGAGGATATATTATTTTATCTTAAAAATGCATATCAAATTTAGGTGTTTGCCCATTAACTTTTTCATTTTCCATTCTCATCGCAGAGCCGATGTTGAAGTTCTGGGCATTTGTTTTACTGATTTCAAATGCAACATCGCCGTTAAATACACCTTCGTTTTCTTCCAAAAATTCAAACAATGGTGCTGCAGGGGCTTTTACAAGTCCTTCAAGAGATTCTCCGGCCTGCTGCAAAGTTCTTTCAGGAACTCTTACGTTCATCCCGAAAGGTTTAAAGGGTCGGTTAAATGTAAAATTTTGCTCTGACATATCCAAATATCCTTATAATCTTAGATTATTATTGTTATCGGCATATTTTTTAAAAAGTTTAATAATTTCGGCTAAATATTAAAAAATGTTAATACTTATGTTATTATTTTGGTATGAAGAACTTGAAGGATTTTGAAAAAGAATTAAATAAGTGTTCAAAATGCGGGCTGTGTGAGAGTGTTTGCCCGTTATATAAATTAGTCCCCAATGATTGTGTGGCAAGTAAGGGTAAATTTATTATGCTTCATGGGGTTACAAAAGGAGATTTGAAACTTTCCAAAAACATAAACAAGTACATTGATATATGTCTGAAGTGCGGAAAGTGCAAAGAGTTTTGCCCCAGCGACATTGATGTATGTCAGATTTTGAGTTACGCAAAATCTGAATATATGCGAGATAAATTTTGTTACAAGATAACAAAACTTTTTCAAAGCAGACCAGTTTTCCGTTCAATTATAAAGACCGGTCAAATATTGAGTACTCTGTTTCGGCCAAAGGTTTCCAAACAAGGCAAGATGCAGGTAGTATATTTTAAAGGGTGTGTAAATCAAATATTCCCTCAGACAGACAGATATATTCATAAAATTTTCAAAAACAATCTGAATATTATAGAGCCGGATTTTGATTGCTGCGGGTTGCCGTTTTTGTCTGAAGGTAATATGGAAAGATTTGAACAGGCAGCAATATCAAATCTCAAAAAATTCACCTCAGATGCCGATTGTATAGTGACTGATTGTGCTAGTTGCAAAAGTACACTTTTAAGCTATCCGAAATATGTTGATGACGGTTCAAAAATTAAGGTTAAAACCTTTATGAATTGGGGTGATTTGATAGCTGATCAGGGTATGAAATTTAAGTCTAAAAAACCTGTTTCTGTTACTTTTCATAAGCCGTGCCATTTAAAATCGGATGAGTTTTTTGAAAGGATTATGTCACGTTGTGCAAATATAAGTTACAGGAAAATGGAAGAATATGATTCCTGCTGTGGTTTTGCCGGAAGTTTTGCTTTTAAAAATCCCAAATTGTCGCATACTATGGTGAAAAAGAAAGCAAAGCAAATCAAAGCAACAGGAGCAGACTATGTTATAACAACGTGTCCGTCTTGTGTTGCCGGCTTAAAACAGGGACTTGCAATGATTGGTGCAAGAACCAAAGTCGTTACTTTGCTGGAATTTTTGGCAACAAAATGCTCTGTAATTGAGGATTAAACTATTTTGTACCGATTCCCATCAGTTCGTCAATTTGTTTTTTCAAGGTATCTTTATTCGGGATGGTACATACGTTTTCAGTCATCAGCATAGCCATCAATTTTGCTTCTTCCGGTGTTACTTCACGTTTTTGGCTGATAGCTTTTTCCGGAGATTCAAGCATTTTGGAAATCGCAGCTTCGTTTTGCTTACTTCTTGCAATATAAGCATCTATTGCAACTTTTAGCTGATCCTTTGTGAAATGACATTCTACAGCCGGCTTAATGGCTGCAATTTGTTCGTCTGAAACGTTAATATTAAATACTTCTCTGATATCTTTGCCCAGTGCCGTAACGTTAGCAAAACCTTTCATTTCGCATTTGCCGTCTATCCAGCCGTTGATATCAAATTTAAGTTTAAATTTTAATCCGAAAAGATCAATATATTGATCAAAATGTAACTGTTCACAATTTGCAAAATCTGCGTTGTATCTGTTGTTGAGTGCTTCAAGTTTTTCAAATATGAAAGCACTGCCTGCAAGCCCGCTGCTCATAACCTGTTGAGTGGTGTTTTCTTTAACCAGCGAAGGTTCGTTAATGGATACCGGAGAGATTGCATTTGAAACAGTTCCGGCTGTTAAAAGTAAAATTGATAATGTTGTAATAGTTTTCAAAATTTTCATCTTCTTAATTCCTTATATTTTGTGTCTAATATCCGAAAAATGCGTCAAACATTCCGTTTGAATCAGTTGTGTTTAATATCCTGCATGCTCTGTCGTTTAATACAAGATCAAGTAATTTTTGGTCTGATTCAGACATATTGTAAAATGATGACATGTCAATGTCGGCAGGACTTTTCAACATATTGTTGCGTGCTCCGTTGTTTCGTTCTTCCTCCTGCAATATTGAATCCCCGACATTTTGCAGCTGAGCTTTTGTAAATTCACATCTTACTTTTGGCTCAAAAGTCATAACAGTTGCCTGTGAAGGATCAACTCCGTACAATGAACTGAACATACTGTTTATACCCGTCGAATTCGCAACAAAATTCATTACACATTTATTGTTTACCCAGCCTTCAATTCTGACTTTAAAATTAAAGTTTACCCCGCCAAGATTTGTATCAAGATTTTCACTGTATGGTCTGCAGTTAATTATGCTGTCAGAAAGTCTGTTTTTGCTTCTTCTCGGAACAGTTGTTTTCAGCCTGTTGTTTGCAGGTTGTGTGGTTTGCGGAGCCTGCGGCCTGTTCGTTTTTCTGGTCGTGATAACTTCTCCGAAAGCGTTTATGCCAACAATCAGTATTGCCAAGGTTATCATAAATGTACAAATCTTTTTCATAGAGCTATTCCCCTTTTTATACATTATACATTATATTGAATTTTTGCATATAATACAATCAAATGGTATTTTGTTGAAATTTATAATATAATTATTATATCCTTTTTTAAATGACGGAGGCTTTATGATTGAGAAAGATAAAAATGCTGCAATTAATGAAACTCTCATGCTCGGTGTAGGAATATTGATTATTGGCTTGATTTTGGCTGTATATTCTGTTTCTACATATGTTGAAGTGAAAAATCTGAGTGAAAAAGTTGATCTGGATTTAATTGACAGTAATGCAAAATTAACGGCATCCGATAAATATTTTGAATATCTTTCAATATCTGAGTTTCTGATGAAAAAACTTAAACAAAATAAAAATATTCCGATAAAAAATACCTCGTGTGTATATCTCAATTATGCTCACGAAAATGCAATATTGATGTTCAATATTGCAGATAAAAAACTTGAATATGATACCTCAAAAAGAAGTGATGCCGCTGCTAATATCAGATCTTTATATAAAATGTATGATAACTATAAAGGCTGCAGACAAATGGCAGGATTGAAAGAAGAATTGGAAAAATATATCTCAGATATCGAAAACGGCAACAAAGATAATTCTGATAGTGATGAAAGAATGAATAATTTCCTTAATGGCTACAGAGATAAAAAACAAGCCGAAGAAAGCGGTTTTTATGAACAGGAAAATGTCGTTATGCCTGATGAAATGTCCGGTGAACAAAGGCAACAGTTTGAACAGGATATGAATAATGTTCAGCAGTGGCAGTCTCAGCCGGAGCAGCAGCCCACCGGCGAAAGAAAACATGTTCTTGTCCCGCTTGATGATGCACAAGACTAATACGGCATTTTGCATTGGCTCTACTCTGCGCTTGCGCTCCTCGCAATATGCACAGCAGACAAGGTCACACGATTTTTGAAGATTCTGAATCAAGTTCAGAATGACAAAAATCGGTTCCTTTTGTCAATGCCAACGCTCGCACTTGCAACGAAAACTCAACGTTTCCGTTGACGCGTGTTCGGCTCTCACTTCGTTCGCGGCTCTGCTCGGAGCGCAAAAAAAACCACTCAACTGGTGAGTGGGTCGTTTTCTGCATCCTAATGGTCTCTTTTAGTGTTTATTATTTAGGAGTTTATATGTTTTGGGGTTAATGAACTATTTATATTTAGTGTTTCGACTACACTTAAACTTTGTATAATTATTATGACATAAAGAAATTTTCATGTCAATAAAGCCGTTTTATATTTTTTTTGAAAACCCAGAATTCAACATATAGTGTACTTTTAACACTTTACAAAACTTCACATTGGGGTTTACAAACCAAAAAATGCCAAAATCCCGGCAAAGATATCCAGTAATCCTGTCCCGAAATCAGCCTTTTCTTTTGCATGCGAATTCTCATAATCAGGATTGTTTTTGGCTTCAATCTCCTGATATGTTTTTATTGTTGAAGAAAATTCTTTTACATCTTCTGATTTGACTGCAACTGTGCCTGTATCACCTCTGAAAAACCGGATTATTCCCGTAACAAATTCCCAAAATAAATTCTGTGTTTTTTGGTTAAGAACTTCTTCTTCCGTGACCTGAATATTATTCTGTGGAAGTTTTGTCTGAATTGACAAGGCAGGCAATGGGCTGATTGCCAGTGTTATCAAGCATATTAGGATGAGTAAATATTTTTTCATATGTGAATATTAGCCGAGAAAATATTACTTGTCAAATAGCCCTTAAGGTTAATGTAAATTACTTGATTTATTTGTATTAATATGGTGTAAATTGTATAAGGAGTCTGACATGACAAGAAAATCGTTAATAGCAATACTCGCAATATTTATTATTCCGCTGGCTGCGTTTTGGGCAATGACTTTTAATAAAGATACCTCTGTTGTTGCTCTCGCAAGCATGGAAAAGCCTCATATTTATAAATTTTCTTCAACTATGTGCCTTGAATGTAAAGAGGTAGAAAAAATATTTAAAGAAATTATGCCAAAATATGAGGAAAAAATTGACTATACCTCAATAATTGTTGATAAAAGATCTGATATGAAAAATCCTTTAATCAAAAAATTCGGAATTAAGCTTGTTCCGACTGTAATTATGCTTAATACTGACGGAACTGTCAGCTCAAGAATTGAAGGTGCAAGGTCAAAAGAAGATTTTGAAGAATGTATCGGGAAACTTAAATAGATGAATAATTTAGCTGAATTATTTAACACTCAGACAAGTATTTATATACTGTTTTGTATTTCATTTTTAGGAGGTCTAATAGCTTCTGTTTCGCCATGCTCGTTATCTATGCTTCCGCTAATTATCGGGTACATAGGTGGGTATTCCGAAGAAAAACCCCTTAAAACTCTGATGCAAATGATTGTCTTTGTATTGGGTACGGGTGTTATATTTTCTGCCATTGGGCTTATTTGTGCGCTAACCGGAAAAGTTTTCATAGGAAACCCTTATTTTTCTCTTATAGTTGCATCCATAATTTTGATAATGGGTTTAAAAATACTTGATATTCTTGATTTTGAAATGCCGGTTTTTATAAAAGAAATTCCGAAAAACAAATATAAAAATGACTTTTTGTACCCGTTTATTTTGGGGATGGTATTTGCACTGATAGGCACCCCATGCTCAACTCCGATTTTGGCGGGAATAATGGCATTTGCTTCAATCTCGGCCAACATTGTAAATGCTGTTATTATGTTATTTTTGTTCTCTGTCGGACAGGGGCTTATATTGATTCTTGCAGCTTTTTTAACCTCGAAAGTCAAGGCGGGAGAGAATTTCTACAAATTTTCCGATGCCGTTATGAAAGTTTGCGGAGTTTTACTTATTTTAGTTTCTGTGTATATTTATTATAAGATTTTTGGCTCTTTGCTTGTAAAATAACCCTGCGTATTGTAAAATTAGCATATAAATGGATATGTTTAAGGAGCAGGTGAAATGAAAACAATAGAAGGGCAATTAACAACTACGTCAAAGGATAAATTTTGTATTATTATCTCAAGATTTAACGATTTTATTGGTGCAAAACTTTTGTCAGGTGCTGTTGATGAATTAAAAAGGCATGGCGTTGCCGAAAACAACATTGATGTTGTAAAAGTTCCGGGAGCATTTGAGATTCCCGTTGTTGCTCAGAAATGCGCATCCTCAAAAAAATATGATGCCGTAATTACACTCGGTGTAGTTATAAAAGGCTCAACTCCGCATTTTGATTATGTTTCGGCTGAAGTATCAAAAGGCGTTGCTCAGGTTAGCCTTCAAACAGGTGTTCCTGTTGTATTTGGCGTTTTGACAACCGATAATATTGAACAGGCTATTGAACGTGCAGGTACAAAGGCCGGTAATAAAGGCGCTGATGCTGCAAAAAGTGCTATTGAAATGGCAAATCTTGTTAAATTGTTATAATTTGTTGTAAGGAGTTGGATTATGACAGAGGCAATTACCGAATACAGAAATGAAAATACTAAAGACATTGATCTTTTATCAACGATTGATATGGTTCGTAAGATGAACGAAGAAGACCAAATAGTCGCACAGGTTGTCGGTGATGTAGCACCTGATATTGCTATCGCTATCGATATGATAGCAAAAGCTTTTTTGAAGGGCGGAAGATTGTTTTATTTCGGAGCAGGAACTTCAGGAAGAATAGGTATCTTGGATGCCTCTGAGTGTCCTCCGACCTTTAGTGTTGATCGTTCTATGGTGCAGGGTATCATTGCCGGCGGAAAAGAATCTATGCTTGTAGCTGTTGAAGGTGCAGAAGATGACCTTGAGGCAGGGAAAAACGATGCCAAAATTCTGACAGACAAGGATGTTTGTGTTGTTATTTCCGCAAGCGGTAATCCGAAATATTTGCTCGGTGTACTTTCTCAAGCTGATGATATCGGAGCTGCAACTATCGGAATTACCTGCAACTCAAAAGGCATGATTGCAAGAGAAGCCGGTCATGTTATCTGTGCAGAAGTCGGACCGGAAGTTATTGCCGGCTCAAGCAGATTGAAAGCGGGTACTGCACAAAAAATGATTTTGAATATGCTTTCAACAGGTTCAATGATTAAAATTGGAAAAACCTACGAAAACTTCATGATTGACCTGAAAGCATCTAATGAAAAACTAAAAGACAGAGCTATAAGAATAGTATCCCAGATTGCAGGTGTTTCTCACAGTGATGCCTTGGCATCTTTGCTGAAATGTGACTGGGAAATTAAAACGGCAATTACAATGCTGAAGATGAATTTAGATGCTGAAAATGCAAGACACGAATTGCGCAAATACGGCGGAGTATTGAGAAAACTCTTAAATTCAGCTGACGGATTATCGGTATAGGAGGACAAAAATGAAATTAACCGTTCTTGGTGCAGGTTGTTGGGGATTAACATTAGCTTGGCTTTTGACAGATAATTTTGATGAGGTTACCGTTTGGGGCAGAGCTCAGGATTTGTCACAAGATTTGATAGAAAATAAGCATAACTCAAAACCTTTGGAAGTTCAGCTTGCTGACAAAGTTCAGATTACATCGGATATGAGTGAGGCAATACGCGGCGCAGACATAATTCTTTCCGTTGTTGCAACCTCCGGTACCCGTGATGTTTGTGAAAATCTTAAAAAGTCAGGAATTCGCAGTGAACAAATTTTGTTAAATGCGTCAAAAGGTATAGAATTGCCTTCACTGATGAGAATGTCAGAGGTTATAAAGGATGTTTTGC
Source organism: bacterium (assembly GCA_017544545.1). Taxonomy (GTDB): domain Bacteria; phylum Cyanobacteriota; class Vampirovibrionia; order Gastranaerophilales; family Gastranaerophilaceae; genus Zag111. The sequence continues at coordinate 16,614 of JAFYDY010000043.1, read as the reverse complement.
CTGAGCAAAAAATTGCTATATTATCGGGGCCGACTTTGGCTAAAGAAGTTTTGCTTGGAAAACCTACTGCGGCGTGTGTTGCTTGTGAAGATATGGAGGTTGCACAGTTTGTTCAAAAGGCGTGCAATGTCCCGAACAAGTTCAGATTATACACAAATACTGATGTTATCGGAGTTGAATTGGGCGGCAGCTTGAAGAACGTTATTGCGATAGCATCAGGCTTTGCTCATACAATGAATCTCGGGGATAATTGTTCCGGGGCGTTGCTGACAAGAGGTATGGCTGAAATTGTTCGTGTAAGTATTCAACTCGGTGCAAATCCATCAACCCTGTACGGACTTTCCGGCATGGGAGATTTGATTGCTACTTGTTCTTCTCCGATGTCAAGAAATTATACGGTAGGCTCTATGCTAGCAAGAGGCAAAAAAATTAATGATATTTTGGCTGAACTTGGTTCTGTCGCTGAAGGTGTTAAAACTTCAAAAGCAGTTTGTGAATTAGCGAAAAAACTCGGAATTGAGGTTCCTGTTTCAAACGCTATTTATGAGGCTGTTTATACCGATATCACACCGGAAGAATTGTTATCAAAACTTATGAACAGAAAACTGAAGGAAGAAGAAAGATACGTATAATGAAATTTGCCGTCAGATATTTGAAAAATACATATTATCCTTTGATAGTGCCCGATACAATTGATCTGCGGGACGGACAGATGGTCATTGTCAGAACTGAAAAGGGGGAGGAAGCTCTCAAGGCATTTATTGTAAATTCTCAGATTGAACAATTGTGGGCGCAGGCAAAAACAAAGCCGGAGCCTTTGACTGTTATCAGAGTTCTCTCCCAAAGAGATTTGCAAACCCTGGATGATATAAAAAAAGAAGAAGTAGAAGCTTTTTTCAAATGTCAGGCTTTGGTCAAACAACATAATTTGGTAATGAATCTTGTTCAATGCCGAATTACTTTTGACAGAAGAAAGATAACTTTTTATTATACCGCTCCTGAAAGAGTCGATTTCAGAGCTTTGTTAAAGGATTTGACTCAAACCTTTACAAGAGTCAGAATAGATTTGCGCCATATCGGTGTTCGTGACGAAACCTCAATCTTGGAAGGTGTCGGACTTTGTGGTCAGCCGTTTTGCTGCTCAAGTTTTTTGAGAAAATTTGCAACAATTAACGTAAAACTTGCAAAAGATCAGGGTATGCCGATTGCTCCGGGTAAAATTTCCGGAACGTGCGGCAGGCTGTTGTGTTGCCTGACTTATGAATATTCAAATTACATTGATGCGGCAAAAGGAATGCCTCCTATCGGAACCTCGGTTATGACAAGTGACGGGCTTGGTAAAGTGTGCTATCTTCAGTTTATGAGCGGTAAAGTTGCCGTTAAACTTGAGGATGGTAAAACAAAAGAATACGACAAATCCGATATTGAAATTGTTGATGCAGACGTCAATGTAGAAATTGATGACGTTCAGACAATAAATAATTACGGTGATGAAGGTGCAACCGCACAAGATCTGAAACAACTTGAAGATGACAAAAACAGCTCAACGGGTAATATTTAGTTTTCAAGATAAAAAAACGGACTATTGATTTTCAATAGTCCGTTTTAATTTATCGTCTTTACTTATTTTTTCTTTTCTTTCTTTTCCGGAGTTTCCTTTACGGATTCTTCTTCCGGTTTATCTTCTGTCGGTTCTTCTTCGGACTCTGAATTTTCTTCCATTTCTTCAACAGCTTCTTCTTCGGGATTTTCCTCTTTTATTTCTTCCTCTGGTGTTTCTTCTTCAGAGTCTTTATTTTCTTTGGAGGATTCTTCATCTTCGGAAGTTTCATCTTCTGTTTCTTCGCCTTCTTCGTCGTCTTTTTCGTCTTCTTCTTCGGAATCTTTTTTCTCTTCAGCCAGAGCTTTTTCAATTTCCTCTTCGTCTTTTGCACGAATTACCGGAATTGAAAGCATAAGAGCCATCTGATCGCCTTCTTGGTCAAAGTTAAGTTCAAGAGCTTCTTTATCCATTTCAACGTATTTTGAAAGAAGTTCAACGAGTTCTTTTCTCATACGCTCCAAAAGCTCCGGTGTCAAATTGGTTCTGTCCTGCATTAAAACGACACGAAGTCTGTTTTTTGCAATATCTCTAGTATTATCTTCAGATTCTGTCTGTCTGAAAAGACTGATTACTTTTTCGTATATTTCTTTAAAAATGTTTTCGCTCATCTTACTTCTCCTTTTTCATAAGACTTGCGAAGAACTTTTTGACTTTAGATAAAACGCTTGTTTCTTCTTCTAAATTCAAGAAAGGAACTTCTTCTCCCATAATTCTTCTTGCAACATTTCTGTATGCAATGCCGGCCAAAGATTTTTCCGTATTAACAAGAGGTTCTCCCTTATTAGTTGAGGAGATAATTTCTTCATCTTCCGGAATAATCCCGATAAGTTCTGCCGATAGAATTTCAACAACATCTTCAACGCTCATCATATCTTTTGATTTGATAAGGTTTGGTCTTACTCTGTTAATCAAAAGCTTGTAGGATTTTATTTCTTCTTTTGCCTCTAATAAGCCGATAATTCTATCGGCATCACGGACTGCAGACATTTCAGGCGTTGTAACAACTATTGCTTCGGAAGCACCTGCAATAGCATTTTGGAATCCCTGTTCGATACCTGCAGGACAATCCACAAGAATAAAATCATAATTCTTTTTAAGCTGTTCGCAAATGTCTTTTAGTTGTTCCTGTGTAATTGCTGTTTTATCTCTTGTCTGGGCTGCTGCCAGCATGCAAAGATTAGGGTTTTTCTTATCTTTTACAAGAGCTTGTTTTAATTTGCAGCGTTCTTCAACAACGTCAACAATCGTATAAACAATACGGTTTTCCAAACCCAGAAGTAAATCCAAATTTCTTAAACCAAGGTCGGTATCAATAACTACAACTTTTTTACCGGCTCTTGCCAAAGCAGTTCCGATATTTGCGTTTGTTGTAGTCTTTCCTACTCCGCCTTTTCCCGATGTAATTACAATTACTCTACCGGTCATTCTTATCTCCTTAATTTTCTTCGTGTATTTTTCTTATAACTATTCTGCCCTTGTATGTGAAGGCTTCTTCCGGCACATATTCGCTTGATCTTTGAACGTAAGGAATATTTATAGTGTCCGGTCTGCGTGCAAAAATCTCACCTATTCTTATCTGAACAGGGTTAAGTTTTAATGCTCTGATTTTTGCATAATTATTTCCGTCAGAACCTGCGTGAGCTATCCCGCCCAAAATACCCCAAACGGTAATGTCACCTTTTGCAATAATCTCTGCACCCGGATTCACATCGCCTATTACAACAATGTTTCCGTCAGATGAAATACTTTGTCCTGAACGGATTGTCTTTCTTAAATACAGTGTAGGAAGTGTTTCGGCTTCATTTTTCTGCGCTATAACTTCTTCATCCGTATCTTCTTTCAATTCTTCTGATTCAATTTTTTCTGAAATATTTTCATTATCTCTGACGATTGGAGAGATATCATCCTCCTCGGCTGCATTTTGCTTTGCAACTTCCTGGTTGCTTTCTGAAAAAATATTATCCAATGCGTTTGAAACATCCTCCGAAATTTCAGGTGTTGTTTCAAAAACCGGAGCTTCAATATTATTTGTAAATTCTGAAATCTTTATATCCAAAGCTGTTGCCGAATTAAGAGTTGTTTCTGAACTCGTGCTTATAAATGCGAGTTGTGATTCCATCAGCTCAACAAGTGTTTTGATACTTGTCAGTTCTGATTCGGACAAATCAATAGAACCCAGTTTAAGACAAATGTGTTTGTCCTTGGATTCAGGCATGTCCAAAACTCTTGATAATTCATATATAATTTCCGAGGTCTTTTTTGCGCTCGTCAAGTCGACAATAAAGCCGTTCTCTACATATCCCGTATCCATGTTTCCCTTTCTGAAAAATTTTATTTACATGGATAAATTACATTAAAAACTTCAAGACTTCAAGAAAATATAAATGTTTCGTTACCAATTATTAAGTGAAAATTATGCAAGATAATTGCTTACTCTTGAACTGTACATTTCTCTGACTTTCGTTGCCCATGAGCCACCTTCGCAGTAGTGTCGGCCAATGTTGTCAAGATTATTGAAATTAACCTGTGAAACATCCCTGTATCTGGTGTAATCTGCAAGATTTTTAATCATTGCTTCCAGACCCTTTTCGATTGTTGAAAAATATCCGAATCCTTTTTCATTTTTGCCCAAATCTCCGGCAGCTCTGTATCCGCCAAAATTGTTGTGCATAGCAAGATTACTTGTTCCCCATCCTGATTCAAGTCCTATTATTGATGCTACAAGTGCAGGTGAGACTCCGTACTTGTGACAAAGTCTTGTAACAAGTGCTTCTTGCCCTGCGAGTCTGCCTTTAAATAACCCGGGCTTTAAATCCGACTTGCCATTATCGGTGATTGTGTTTGTGTTGATTACTGCTGCGGATGTTTGTTTTGGGGCGGAGAGAGTTGTTCTTGAGGCAGTATTTCTTGTTAGTTGTAAGAAGTTATTGCTTGTTGTCAGTGATGTTGTTGGTTTATAAGGTGTAATATACAGCGTTTTAAGGCAATCTGCCAGTATTTTAGAGAAGGCAGATATGTCAAAATTGATTGGCTGAAAAGAAGGCATTGTGCCAAGATACGGATTAGTATTAATGCCGCCGGTTGCAGCTGTTAATGGTATGTATCCGAAGTTATTTACGGGCAAAGGATTATAATATGATACAGGCGGCTGCATATAGCCTGTCATAAATGGATTGTATGCTGTAATTAAGTTAACGTTCATAACTGTCCCCTTAATATCCCCGTATTAATATAAACGTGTCGGGTATATAAAAATTGCATATGATTTATACTATTGTTAACAAATATTAAAATTCTTAATAGTTTGAATTATGGAATTAAATATGTTTATTATATAAATATAAGAAAGGGGGGTAAATATAATGCTACCCCAAATGCGAGCCTCTACTGAAGGAAAAAGAGTATGTTTAACGAAACAAAAACCCATGAAATCACTGTCGACGTTGTTATTCTGACTATGAAAAACAACAACATTCAGGTACTACTTGTCAAACGTACAACAGAACCCTTCAAGGGCAAATGGGCTATACCCGGTGGTTACATAAGGTTATCTGAAAATCTGGATGATGCTGCATTGCGTGTTTTGAAAGAGAAAACGGCTGTTGATAATATCTATCTTGAACAGCTGTATACATTTGGTGATCCTCTTCGTCACCCGAATGCGCGTGTCATTACCTGTGCATATTTTGCACTTGTCCGCTCTGAAGATATTAAAATTATTTCTTCTCCGGAACTTGGCTGGCACAAGGTTTCAGATTTGCCTGCTCTGGCGTATGACCACAAAGAAATTATCCAGTACTCAATGAAAAGAGCAAGAGAAAGACTGGAGCTTTGCCCTGTTGCGTACCAGCTCTTACCGGAAAAGTTTACACTTACCGAAATGCAAAAAGCATATGAGCTTATTATGGGCAAAAAATTGGATAAACGTAATTTTAGAAAGAAAGCGCTCGTTACTCCTGGGCTTATTGAACTTGAAGAATATACAAAGTCTTCTTCAAAACGTCCTGCCAGATTGTACACTTTTGAAAACATTGAGTTAGACTCAAAAAGAGCGCATTTTATCAAAAAAGGAGAAAATAAATAATGCTAGTCAATATATTGTGGGGAATTTCAACTGCCTCAGCACTTTTGTTAATCGTTTTGATTTTGTTGCATTCACCAAAAGGTGATGGAATTGCCGGAATTGGCGGAGCATCTCACGTTTTTGCTTCACAAAAGAGTGCAGAAAAAGGTTTGAACAAATTAACCGCTATTGTCGGTATAATTTTCGGCATTTGTGCTTTTCTTATAGGTAAAATTTTTATATAATACGGAACTTGTAATGAATATATTGGTTACAGGAGCTTCGCGCGGTATAGGAAAAGAAATTGCCTTAAGTCTGAAGGCTTTGGGTAATGTTTTTGTGACGGCAAGGTCCGAAAAAGAGCTCAAAGAGCTTGACTGTGCCGGATATTTTGTTTGTGATTTGGCGAAGGATGAGGATTTAGCAGCTCTGGGGAATTTTATAAAAGAAAATAAAATTGATGTCCTTGTAAATAATGCCGGAGAATACATTTATTCAAAAGTTGATGAAACTATAAAATCCGATTTGGAGCATATAATAAAGGTGAACTTAAATGCCCCGATTTATCTTAGCGGTTGTGCCGTTCCAAATATGAAAAAGAATAATTTTGGCAGGATAATAAATATTGGCTCAATATCAGGTGTTATGGGCGAGGCAGGGGCTTGCGCATATTCTGCGACAAAAGCGGGACTTGTCGGGTTTTCAAAGGCAGCCGGCTTAGAATTGGCTGAGTTCGGAATTACTGTTAATACAATAAATCCGGGCTGGGTGGATACCGGACTTGGCAAAGATTCAATAGAAGATAGTGAATTTAGTAAAGAAGAAATTTTAGATATTATTCCGCAGAAACGCTTTGTTTCGCCAAAGGAGGTTGCAGGTCTTGTAAAATACTTGATTTCTGACGAGGCAAAAGGGATTACCGGACAATCAATCAACCTTTGTGCAGGATTGAGTGTCGGTATTTAACTTAAACTTACCCGATAGTTACGGCTAAAGAGAGAATTTTTTCTGTTGCAATAAAATTAAAAAATGATATCATTATAAAAAACAAGGAGCGATATATGAAAAAAATAATTTCAATGATATTGTGTGCGATTTTTGTAAGTTTTAATCTGTCAGTTTGTTCATTGGCGCAGGAAGGAGATGTTGTCAGCGTTGAGCATCTTCAGCTGCCTAAAAAATTATATAAAAAGACACCGACAGATATTATAAATTCAACATCAGATACCGTAGAAATAGTGTCATATAATACTTTACCGGTGTCCTTTGCGCAGGATTTTAACAGTAAATATGCAAAAGTCGGTGATGAAGTCGTTTTTATTCTGAATGAATGTTTAAAAACCCGAGAAGGCACAGAAGTTTTACCGGCAGGTACAAAATTCGTTGCGGAAATTTGTGATATCAACAAACCTAAAGCTTTCAACAGAAGCGGAAAAGTCTATTTGAATTTCAAATATCTCGAATTACCTGACGGAACTCAGCACAGCATTGATGCGAAATTATTTAATCAAAAAGATTTTCTTTCAAGAGGAAAATTGAATGCACTAGGTAAGGGTTTGGGTTCAACTTTAGGCGGTATGGCTATTGGAACGGGTGCCGGATGCGGTATTGGTATCGCTGCAGGCTCTGTTATAATTGGCGGGTTTGCAATAGGTATGCCGATAGGTTTTGCTATCGGTGCAACTGCAGGTCTGGTTACTCCGGGGTTGTATTATAAAGCAAAAGCCGGTGATAAGATAAATATTCAGTTGCTGGATAAGGTTGTTATTGATAAATAGTGGTTAAAATTCGCTAATTAAATCAGTTAATTCAAAAAATGATGTCGGGTAAAAACTGACATCATTTTTTTTGTTACAAAAATTACCCGAGGATTTGAAAATATTTATGTTTGTGTGATAATTTTCATGAGGCTAAATATATAATAGCGATGTACATATAATAGAAGAAGGAAAAAAGAAAATGGCAAGACAAACTCCATTAGAAAAGATCAGAAACATCGGTATTGCGGCACACATTGATGCCGGTAAAACAACTACAACAGAACGTATTTTGTTTTATACAGGAAAAACTCACAAATTAGGTGAAGTTCACGATGGTGCAGCCGTAACCGACTTTATGGATCAAGAAAGAGAACGTGGTATTACTATTCAATCAGCAGCAGTTACAGCTGAATGGAAAGGCCACCAAATTAACATTATTGATACCCCGGGACACGTTGACTTTACAATTGAAGTTGAACGTTCATTGCGTGTATTAGACGGCGTTGTTGCTGTATTTTGCGCAGTAGGTGGTGTTCAATCTCAATCAGAAACTGTTTGGAGACAAGCAAACAGATATGAAGTACCTCGTATGGTATTCGTAAACAAAATGGACAGAACAGGTGCAGATTTCTACCGTGTAGCAAACCAAATCAAAACAAGATTAGGTGCTAACGCTGTTCCTATCCAGTTACCTATCGGTGCAGAAGATAAATTTACAGGTTTGGTTGATTTGATGACAATGAAAGCCGAAATTTATACAAACGATTTGGGTACCGATATTAAAGAAGAAGAAATTCCGGCAGACTTGCAGGCAAAAGCAAAAGAATATCACGATGCAATGGTTGAAGCTATCGCATCAGAAGATGATACTTTGATGGAAAAATTCTTTGAAGACCCTGATTCAATCACGGTTGAAGAATTAAAAGCAGGCTTGAGAAAAGCTGTTTGTGAAAACAAAATTGTTCCTGTTACCTGCGGTACAGCATTCAAAAACAAAGGTGTTCAGTTGTTATTGAACAACGTTGTTGATTATATGCCTTCACCGGTTGATGTTAAAGCTATTGAAGGTGAACTTGAAGACGGTACAAAGACTGAAAGACATTCATCAGATGATGAACCGTTCTCAGCTCTTGCTTTCAAAGTTATGACAGACCCGTTCGTAGGTCGTTTGACATTCTTAAGAGTATATTCAGGCAAAATTACTTCAGGTTCTTATGTTTTGAATGCTACAAACGGAAAGAAAGAACGTATTTCACGTTTGGTTCGTATGTATGCTGATCAAAGACTTGAAGAAAGTGAAGTATATGCAGGTGATATCTGCGCAGCTGTTGGTTTGAAGGATACTACAACAGGTGATACTTTGTGCGATGAAAAAGCACCGATTATTTTGGAAAAAATGACTTTCCCTGAACCGGTTATCTCTGTTGCTATCGAACCTAAAACAAAAGCTGACCAGGATAAAATGGGTATCGCTCTTCAAAAATTGGCTGAAGAAGATCCGTCATTCAGAGTTAAATCTGATGAGGAAACAGGTCAGACAATTATTTCAGGTATGGGCGAACTTCACCTCGATATTATCGTTGACCGTATGTTGAGAGAATTCAAAGTTGAAGCTAACATTGGTAAACCTCAGGTTGCTTATCGTGAAACAATCAGAGGCACAGCTGATCAGGATTCTAAATTCATCAGACAGTCAGGTGGTAAAGGTCAATACGGACATTGTAAAGCAAGAATTATGCCGGCTGGCGAAAACGAAGGTTTTGTATTTGAAAACAAAATCGTCGGTGGTGCTATTCCGAAAGAATACATCGAACCTGTCAGAAAAGGTATGGAAGAAGCTTTGGAAGGTGGTATCTTAGCAGGATATCCTATGATTGACGTTAAAGTTGAACTTTACGACGGATCATATCACGAAGTCGACTCTTCAGAAATGGCATTTAAAATCGCAGGTTCTATGTGTATTAAAGATGGTTGTAAGAAAGCTCAGCCATGCATACTTGAACCTATGATGAAGGTTGAAATTGAAATTCCAGACGAATTTACAGGTACAATTATCGGTGATATTTCAAGAAGACGTGGCAGAATTGAAGGTCAGGAACCTCTTGGAAACACAGGTAACGTAATCGTAAGATCAATTGTTCCTTTGGCAAATATGTTCGGTTATGCTACAGACTTGAGATCAAATACTCAGGGACGTGGTACATTCTCAATGGAATTCCAATGCTATGAACAAGTTCCGAAGAACATTGAAGAAGAAATTATTTCAAAAGCCGGAGCAGCAGCAAAGGTTTAGTTTGCGAAATAATATAGAAAATAAAAAGACCCGATGTATATCGGGTCTTTTTTTGACTAAAGTTAAGAGTAAAAACCTGTTTATTTGCCGCCGCCGTTTCCGCCGTATGTAAATTCGACTTTGATGTTTTGTGCGAGCAATTTCTGCCATGTATTTTCGTAGTTGGTAATTTCGTTCAATTGTGTTTCGTATAACTCTTTTTCCATCTCTAATTGAGATTCCCAAGAGTTGATACTTGACAGTTCAAATTGGTGTTCTTCAACAAGTGCTTCATAAACCTCTCCGTATTCAGCTGTTCCGTAACCAATGGTCGGATCATAATACAATGCGCTTAATTCAGCATTAAAAGCTTGTTGCTTTTCCTGAAGTTGTTTTGATGCGTTCAGCTGTCTCATCTGAACATCAGAAAGTCTTTTGCTGATAAGACTTTTTTGTCTTGTGAAAAATAATAATTTTTCTTGTAAATTTGCGATACTCATAGCTTTAGTCCTCTTCTTATTTTTAATCTCTCAAAGATATAAAGTATTTAAAAAAGATGAAATTTCAGAGTTTATATATTCTGTTACATTTCGTAACATGTAAATATTGACTAAATAAAAATTATTGTTAATTAAATAATATGCAATGGAGTGATTTGTTTAATTTTAATAGAAAATGCCAGCACAGTAAGGTCCCTATGGACGAAGATATAGGTTACTGTCCTGATTGCGGTGAACTGATTGAAAATCATTGGTTTATAACAAGGTGTGCCTGCTGCGGAGTTAAACAAAGAGCGACTATCAGAAATGGTGAGGTTGTGCCGGAAGAAGGCTTTTGTCACAACTGCGGAGGAAAAACTTATCTTGTGGAAAAAATAGACAAGATTGATTGCATAAATATAAATTATGCAGTGCTTGTACGCGAAATCGTGAAAAACGAAATTGATGAATATACACAAAGTTGGACTGAAGCTATGCAAACATCAGGTTACATACCGAAATTGCCGCAACAATTCCGATAAAGTCGGCTAAAAGCCCAACCCATACGGCGTATCTGAGTTTTGTGATTCCGACTGCGCCAAAGTAAACGGCTAATACGTAGAAGGTTGTTTCACTGCTGCCGAGCATAATTGCAGCGAGTTTTGTCGTATAAGCATCAGGTCCTGCCGTGTTGGCAATATCAGAGAAGATTCCCAATGCACCCGAGCCGGATAGTGAGCGAACAATCATCAAAGGCAGGGTATCGGCAGGAACGTTAAATTTTGCCAAAACCGGTGCAAGAAGCTGCGCCAGAAGTTCTATTGCTCCGCTTGCTCTCAGCATTGAAATTGCAACAATGATTGCAACAAGGTAGGGGATAATTTTTACGGCAACCTGAAATCCGCCTTTTGCACCTTTTGTAAATTCTTCATATACCGGAACTTTTTTAACAATTCCGCAGGTTAATACAACAAGAATTATTACAGGTAAAATCCACAAGGATATGAGGTTAAGAATTTTTGTCATTCTGAACCTCCTGTCTGCTTACCCTCTGGAAAATTTTAGATAACACTATTGCCGAGACAAAGGCTATTGTTGTAACCAGAAGTGTAGGGGCAATAATTTCCGTCGGGTTTTTGTAACCTATACCTATTAAAATTGCAAGAACTGTCGTTGGTACGAGCTGAAATCCTGCAGTGTTCATCCCTAAAAATAAACACATAGAATTTGATGCGGTATCCTTCTTATTATTTTCCTTTTGCAACTCTTCCATAGCTCTAATCCCGAAAGGCGTTGCCGCATTTGCAAGCCCGAAAGCGTTGGCAGTAAAATTCATTGCAATATCGCCAATCGCAGGTGAATCTTCCGGTATTTCATTAAACAGATGTTTTGTAATGGGTTTTATTAATTTTGCTATGAAATCAATAACGCCTGATTTTTTTGCAATTTCCATAATCCCGAGCCAAAAGGCCATAATACCAATCAGGGATATTGCAACTTTGACTGAAAGCTCAGCCCCGGTCATGATTGAATTAACGACATCCTGCAGTTTGCCGTTAATTGCTCCGATAACTATTGAAATAACTATTAAAAAATAGAAAATATAGTTCATAAAAATATTAAAGCATAAAAAACGGTTTTGTAAATTTTACAAAACCGTTTTTTATATTTGTATAAAAAGTCTTACACAGATGCTGCAACAGCTTCATCAAGAGCTGCAACGCCCGGTAATACTTTACCTTCAATAAATTCTAATGAAGCACCACCACCTGTTGAAACGTGGGTGAAATCTTCAGCTTTAAAGAATTTTTTAGCAGCTGAAACGGAGTCGCCGCCGCCGATAACAGATGTTGCACCGTTTTTGGTTGCTTCAACAACTGCTGCCAATACTGATTTTGTACCTTCTGCAAATGCAGGGTTTTCAAAAGCTCCGACAGGTCCGTTCATAAGGATTGTTTTTGAAGATTTTAATACATCAGCAAATGCTTTTCTTGAATTCATACCGGCATCAACACCTTCAAATCCGTCAGGAATTTCGTTGATAGCAACAAATTTATTTGTTCCGTTACCTGAGAAATCATCAGTAACCAAAACATCGGTTGCCATAACAAGTTTTACTCCTTTATCTGCAGCTTTTTTCTCAATAGCTTTTGCAACTTCTAACTGGTCATCTTCGCAAATAGAATTACCAATCTTGCCACCGTTAGCTTTTACAAAAGTATAAGCCATACCGCCACCGATAATCATATTATCAACTTTGTCAATCAGGTTTTCCAAAACGCCGATTTTTGAAGAAACTTTAGCTCCTCCTACAACAGCCGTAAACGGTCTTGTAGGATTATCAAGAGCTTGAGATAAGCATCTTAATTCTTTTTCCATCAACAAACCTGAAACAGCCGGTTTCAAAACTTTAGCCAATTTTGCAGTTGAAGTGTGATTTCTGTGTGCTGCGCCAAACGCGTCATTTACATAAAAATCACCGAGTTTTGCAAGCTCGTTAGCAAATGTCATATCGTCATCTTTTGCTTCTTCAGCCTTGTAGAATCTGATATTTTCCAGTAATGCAACCTGACCGTCAGCCAAATCAGCCAAGTCTTTTTCTGCACCTTGTCCAACCGGTGTTGAAACAAATTTAACTTCTTCACCTAATATTTTTGACATATATTTTGCAACAGGTTCAAGAGAGAATTCTATGTTCCATTCTCCTTTCGGTCTGCCCAAGTGAGCCATCAAAATGATTTTGGCTCCTCTTTCTTTTAGGTAATTAACTGTTGGCAAAATAGCCTGAATTCTTGTGTCATCAGTAACGTTTTTGTCTGCATCCAAAGGTACATTAACATCAACTCTTATTAATGCTCTTTTACCTCTGATGTCACCAAGATCTTTAATTGATTTCTTCATAATTTTCTCCTTCTTAAAAGTATGGTCATGAATATGGTACAAAAAACATAACTGATTGTAAAATAAGCACTTAGTTTTCAAGTGAGTTCAGATAGTTTACAAGTTTTGAAACATCCTTGTTCCAATCTCCGTACCAGTTTTTGAGAATCAAATCTGCGGGGCAGATATTATTAAAAGTGTATTCTTTAATTGCTTCAAGCAGTATCTCTTCTCCTGTATTCATTTCACTGAGATGTTTTTCGGCAATTTTTATTATCTCCTTTGAGTAGTCAAGAACGGTTGCGTTCTTAACCTTTGTGTCGAGTGCGTGTTTGGGAACATTGTATCTTAGTTCCGAAAAATCTTTATATTGCAGATGCTTAAACAGTTCTTCGCATTCGCTCATTGCGTCCTTTGAGTACATAATGCCTTTATATATTGCAGGAATTGCATATTTTAAATTCCCTCCGACACAATCAGTATTGCGAAGTTCAATAAAATTACGCATTCTGACCTCGGGGAAATACAGATTTGCCTGAAGCTCATAATCTTCAAGAGTCGGGTCTTCGCCCTTCCAGCCGTTATGCATAAACTCTTCAAAAGTGATATCCCCATTTACTTCAAACAGCATGTTGTCTCTCCGTATAAACAACATAGGAGTTTTCATTACGCAGTCAATGTATTCTTCAAAAGAAAATTCTTCACTAATCTTCCCTGCAAACCCGCATCTGTCATTGTCTGTGTTAAGCCAGCTCAATGCCCTGAAAGATTTGTAACCGGTATCAACACCCCCTCTTATTGGCGAATTGGCAAACATTGCCGTCATAAACGGAGAGAGTTTATTTGCGAGCTTGAATTTCCGCATAGCATCTTCTTCGGATGAAAAATCTATGCAGCATTGTATTCCCGCAGTTTCTCTCATCATTACGTCAGACAAAATTCCCCAAAGATATCGGGCCATGATTTTATATCTTCTTTTGGGTATTAAATTTATACTTTTGTATGTTGAAAGCGGGGCAACCCCATAGTTCAGAAGTGTAATGCCGTATAAATTCAAAATAGGCTTTAGTGCTGAATTTATATTGTCGATTTTATTTTTTAGCTGAAAAATAGTCTTTTCGGGTTTTGCGCTAATCTCTAACTGACTTCCCGGCTCAAGAGTAATTGTGTCGTGTCCTTTTTTTAATCCGATAACTTCGTTGTTGTCTGCTATAAAGTCCCAAGTGTCCTCTTTTGCAAGCATCAGAAGCAAATCTTTAACTCCGTAATCCTTGTAATAGTCGGTGTTTTCCAGAGTAAGAGCTGATACGGGTATTCTTTCGTACTCTATTCCGATTTTGTAGTCCTGCTGATTTTTAAATCCTTGTGTATAAAGATTAAGGATTTCTGTTTTATCAAGTTTTTGTCTGGTCTGATACATCAATGCCCCTTCTTAAGATTATTATATCATCACAAGAAGATATTTAATCTTTCTCTCAATTTTTTATTACATAAATTAAAATATCAAATAAAATTTTGTAAACATTTACCCAACTGTGTTATTATTTTTTCAAGATGAATTATTTTGAACGTGCAAAGTATTTTAGAACCAAAAAACGCCTCGGCCAAAACTTTTTGACAGACGGTGAGGTGATTGCGGATATTATTGAATATGCTGATATAAAGCCTGAAGATACGATAATAGAAATAGGTCCGGGAGTAGGCTTTGTTACAGAGCAGCTTGTGAAGTATGCCAAAAAGGTTATTGCGATTGAGCTTGATGAAGAGGCAATAAAAGAACTTGAAAAACTCAATGCTCCAAATCTTGAAATAATACATAAAGATATTCTAAAGACAGATTTGTCAGAGCTTTGTGAGGGCAAGGTAAAGGTGGTTGCAAACATCCCGTATTACATTACAAGCCCGATTATAGCGCATCTGCTTGGTGAAATTGATGATTTGGATAATAAAAATCGCAACAAGATAACGGACATTGTACTTATGGTTCAGGAAGAAGTTGCAAACCGTATGGTTGCGAATGAAAATTCTCAGGGCAAACAATATGGACTTTTGACTATTCTTTCACAGTTTTGGGCTGATGTGGAAATTATGCGAACGGTGGGCAGAAGGTGTTTTTATCCTGCGCCAAAAGTAACCTCGGCAATCGTAAAGCTAAAAGTGAGAAAAGAACCTAAATTAAAACTTTCCGATTATTCACATTTCAGAAAAACCGTAAAAGCTGCATTTGCTCAACGCAGAAAAAACTTAAAAAACTGTTTGTTAAACGGAGGTTTCCCAAAAGAGAAAGCAATTTCAGCTCTCAATAAACTGGGCTTTGATGAAAATATAAGAGGTGAAAAGCTTTCAATTGAGGATTTTGGTAAATTATCAGAAGAATTATTAAAGCAAGGTAGGGTATGACAAGCATAAAAGTAAAATGTCCGGCAAAGATTAATCTTGACTTAAAGGTTATAGGGAAACGCTCTGACGGATTTCATGATATTGAAAGTACTATGCAGACCATAAATCTTTATGATGTACTTGCTATTTTTGTTATGGATTCCGACAGTGAGGAAATAACGATTGACGGTAACAGTAAAGAAATTCCGTATGATGAAACAAATCTGGTCTATAAGGCCGCTAAATTATTTTTAAAGTCAATAAAAACTTCGCCCAAAGCAGTGCTTATACATATAGATAAAAAAATACCGGTTGCGGCGGGTTTGGCAGGCGGAAGTACAGATGCTGCAGGCACTCTTTTTGGTCTGAATTATCTTTTGGGTGAGCCTTTGTCAGAAGAGGAATTGCACTCCCTTTGCGCACAACTTGGGTCTGATTTGAATGTTTGTCTGAAGGGCGGCTGTCTTAAAACTTCCGGCAGAGGTGAGATTATTACTCCGGCGGAATATAAGCATATGAAAATCAGTCTGATAAAACCGACAGGACTCGGAATCTCAGCAAAAGAAGCCTATACAAAATTCTCAGGTAAGATTTCAAAAAAGATTGATCTTGAAACAAGAGAACATTATGTAAATGATCTGGAGTGGGCAATTTTAAATGATTATCCTGAACTTTGCTATATAAAAGAAAAATATCCGAATGCCGTAATGACAGGGTCAGGTTCAACCTATTTTATGGTAAATGAGGATTTTGATGAAAATGAAAAAGGTTATATAGTGCAAAATGGTTTAAAGACGACAACTTGTGGTGTTGAGTTGTTCTGAAACTAAGATTGTGGTATATTTACCACTATGAGTGGCGATTATAAAAAATTACTGAATAAGAAAAAGAAAAAATATTGCGATCCGAAAACAATGGGCGTAAATATTGATAAGAATGAGTACTACGAGATTATTCTGTCAAACTCGGCACACCCCGAAAAAATAGGCGATAATTCGTCAGGTAAATAGGATGACGAACAATTACATTTGCCGAACCCCCTTTACAAAAATATTTAATTGTTATATAATGAACTCGTTAAAGTTTTACTTGTAAGAAAAGAGGAAGTAGAAATGAAAAAATTATTAGCAAGTTTATTGGTTGGTGGCTTTATTGCATTAAGCGCATCTCCTGTATTT
>JAFYDY010000042.1 GCA_017544545.1 bacterium | reverse complement strand
TTTTACTTCATCACCGAGTTCAACATCTTCGTCAATTTCTTTTGCTTCTTTTAAAGAAATTTCGTTATCAGGATCAGCAACTTTTTTAACAACGGTTTTACCTTTGAAAATGCCGATTTCGCCTGATTGTTCATCAAGGTAAGCTTCAACATTTTCCAATTCTTTTACTCTCAGGTGCTTTTTGTAAGCTGCTACCATAGCATCACACAAAGAAGATATTATAACTTCTTTAGAGATGCCTTTTTCTCTTTCCATTTCTTCGAAAACTTCGTTTAAGTTTCCTGCTCCAATTTTAATCATTTTATTTTCCTTTCGTTATTATTTTCTAGTCTATATATAGTTTTGCTGATTGAATATTTTCTTTTGGAATTTTTAATTCCACTCCGTCATCAAAGCGAAAGAAGGTCAATCCTTCGTTTGTGTCATAATCAACGAGTTCGCCTTTAAAGATTTTTTCGGTCTCGCCTTCTAAAGGTTCTTTAAGTTTGATGCTTATTCTTTTGCCTTTGAAGATGATAAATTCTTTTTCGGATTTGAATTTTCGCTCCAGCCCTGGTGAAGATACTTCAAGATAATATTTGACAGGAATGAGTTCATCCAAAAATCCTTCAAGGCTGCGGGTAACATTCTCGCAATCGTCAAGAGTAACATTATGCTCTTTGGAATATAAGAAAATTCTCAAAAACCAGCGATGATTTTCTTTTGCAAAATCAATTTCAACCGGAATAAGATTAAAACGCATTGCGGTATTTTCAATGAGCGGAGTAATTGTGTTGATAATTTCAAACCTGTTTATATCCTGTTTCATTTTCTACCGACCTTTCTATTGCTTATTCACTCACTCGCCTAATAATAGGAGAGTGCAGGGTTGAGGTCAGATTGGCTTTAACAAATAAATCATACCTCATCCTAACTTCTCCTATTCTTTAGGAGAAGAGTTATTACTGAAAAAAAGAACGGTGGAACCGTTCTTTTTTGTCTTAGCAATACTGCTTGCTGAAATTATTGTATTATACATTTACTTAAATGTAAAGCGTTTGTTAAAGTTGGTTAAGCTTGTGCTGTTTCCTTGTTATATTCTTCTTCGGTAATCATTACACCGTCTCTTGCGAAAACAGTGTTACCTGTTGTTGGGTTTACTGCGGTACGATACATGACACCTCCGATATTTATTCCGCCACCCTGTTTTGATAATTCATTTGTGACGAAAGTTTGATCAATATTGCCCTCAACTGAATTCATTTTAGCTTGGTGTCCTTTAACTTCGGCATTAGTTCTTTGCATTTGGCTTGATAGACGGCGCTCTTTTGCTGTATCAACATCACCGTCAATTTGGCTCATTCTTTCATTATTTTTATTTATGCCATCCTGAGCTTTTGTTTTGCTTGTTGTATATGTATTTATTTCTTGTTGTTCCAGTTTCGTAAGTCTTTCTTGTTGGTTGGTAATTGCATTTCTTACAGATTCTATATCCTGCTTCATTGCTTTAGCTTTTGAAATTGCGCTTTCAGCACTTTGAATTTTAGCTTCGGTATCTTTTACTTGTTTATCAAGGTCTTTGACAGTTTTTTCTGCATCGTTTGCAAGAGCTTTCTTACTATCTAAAGTATTCTGAGCTTTTTCTAAATCTTTTTCTGCTTTATCTACCGCAGCTTTTGACTCACCAAGGTTCTCATAAGCCTGTTCTTTTTCTGTCTTGGCTTGTTCTTCCTCTTTTTTAGCCTCATTTAACTTAGTTTCAGCTTGCTCCATTACTTTTTTTGCCTGTTCCTTAGCCGGATTTGGTTTCATTCCTCCGTTACCGTCAGGAATTTCCTCAGGTAAGCTGCTCCAATGAGCTTTCGCATTGTTAAATTGTAGTTCGGCATCAACTCTGTTGTCATGAGCCTGTGTATATTTAGCAGATGCTTTTCCGTATGCGGAATCAGCAAGTTCTACTTGATGTTGTTTGTTGTCTCGGTCACCCTTTACGGCATCTGCCGTATTTTTAGCTGTAGCGGCATCATTTTTAGCCTCTTTTGCTTTGGTTTGTTGGTCTGAATATTGTTCTTTCAATCCACTTAATTCACCTTCAGATTGATTGGCTGCTTGTTCAAGAGATGGTAATTGATTATTCATAGCTTCAAGCTGTGCGTTAGCAGAACCTATTGCCGTTCTCAACGATGCGGAATCTGTTGCTCCACTCATGTTACTTATTGCGGCTTGAGCTGCGGCTGAACTTACAGTGCCGGCTGTACTTACTCCGCTATTTCCACCAAGTGAGCTTATCGTTGCTCCGAGTTGTTGGCTCGCAGATACTTTGTTGTTTCCGCCAAACATTCCGCCAACAGTATTGAGTACACCGAGTCCGATAGCAATACCCATACCCCATTTCATTCCGTTTGTATAACTTGAACTTGGTTGATAATTTACATTTGCATATGAAGGTACAGATGACCTATCAACAGTCGGTGCCGTATAAGTTCTAGGATTCAAAGCCGCACGGGTTCGCTGATAATTATATTGATTATAACCCTTAATCGTGTTCTGACCGGATACCCAGCTTTTTTTACTAATATTCCTGAAAGAGAACGCATTCGGACGTACCCCGGAAGAAAGATTCTGGGCTGCAGTCGTTGAGGCACTAGTTGTCCTTTGTGAGCCAAAAGACCTATTTGCACCAAGCATATTTGGTTTTTGTAAACTAATTGCCATAGTTTGCTCTCTCTCTTTTTTTAATTTCTTACATATATAAAAACATGTCGAAATGCAGGATTTCACATGTTTTCAGAGTTGTTACAAAAGTTTACAATTACAAAATACATTAATAATGTAAGTTGCACTAATACATTATTTCAGGGGTTGTTTTATATATTAATAAATTAATAACTAACCTTACCCATAACAATACGTTTGGATGCTCCGGTGCAGCAGGGTAAGTTGTTGGGAATTCTGTAATATGTACAATATCCCAAAAGGGCAAAAGCCATAACTTCTTTAAAATTGTTTGATATACCGTAATCTTCACAAGTTTTTAATTCTATATGTTTTGGCAGATAGTTTCTCAAAAATTTCATTAATGTTTTGTTATATGCCCCACCGCCGCAAATTACCGCTTCGTGTAAAGAAACGTTCGGGTATACAAATCTTTCATAGCTTTGGGCAATAGTTTTTGCCGTTAATGCCGTTACGGTTGCAATGATGTCCCGTTCGTCCTCAGGCGCAAATTTGAGGATATTTTCAATGTATGCCGGAGAAAAATATTCTCTGCCGGTTGTTTTTGGCGGCTCAAGAAAATAGTATTCGTCTTGCAGCAAACAATCCAGCCAGCTATCCGAGATGTTGCCCGATGCTGCAATTTCCCCGTCTTTATCATAAGGCTCGCCAAAATACTTGTTTGTGCAATAGTCAATCATAATATTGCCAAGCCCGGTATCAAAACCAAAGGTGTCATAATCCTGTGAAACAACGGTAACATTTGATATTCCGCCGATATTCTGGATGGCATAATTTTTCCCTTTGCCCTTAAACCAGCATTCATCGGCATAACAAACCAACGGTGCACCCTGACCTGCGTGGGCAATGTCTGCTTCTCTGAAATTTGATATAACCATGCAGCCTGTTTCACTCGCAATAACAGAGCTTTCGCCAATTTGGAAGGTGCTTTTGAGGCTGATATTGTCAATTTTTTCATCAAACGGGTAATGATAAATCGTTTGTCCGTGGCTTGAGATAAAATCAGGTTTTCCAAACTCTGAAATAAGCGCATTTGCAGCATCGGCAAAACATTTTCCGATTGCAAAATTCATTTGGCAAAGATCTTTTACTGTAGCTTCACCGCGGAAAATCTGAAAAATTTTTGCCCTTATGTGTTCGGGGTAGGTGTAATTTATCCCTTTTATGAGTTTTACGGTTTTGTCGGGATAAACCTCACACAAACCGGCATCAATGCTGTCGCATGAGGTTCCGGACATCAGGGCTATAATTTTTTTTACTTCAAGCTCTTCCATACAAGTATTTTATCATATAAGATAAATTTTACCCTATTGTAACAAAATAAAAGCCCCCGACGTATCGAGGGCTTCTATAATGTTTCCCAAGTCTTTCGCTATTCCTTTTCCTTACCGCTTATTTATCCCAACAGGGATTCCAACAAGTCTGCATTTTTAATTGCGCCTGTTGATTCTTTAACTTTTTGTCTGTAAATGTAAGTTCTTAATGCCTCACGAATCAATTCACTTCTTGACCGGTTTTCGCCATCTGCGACCTGATCAATCTTGTTTAAAAAATCTTCCGGCATTGAAATCAATACTCTCGCCATATATTCTCCTTTTTCTTTTTGACATTCCTATTGCTTATATATATAAAGTTAAGTTGTGCTAAAAAAGTGCTAAAATTTATCTACAAAATATATACTAATTTTTGAAACGCACAAATAACAAGGATTTGCAGGGTTGTGTTTTCTTAATATTTCGTTACAAAACAAGATTGTGCCGGTGATTATTTTAAAAATGTCGCAAGGCATGCCAAAAGCATGTAGTAAGTTGAGATGTTTCTTGTGTACAAAAACCGGAAGAAAAAGGGTGCGCTGCCCGAATTTAGCTTATCTTCCCAATCTTCAAGCGGGTAGTGCCAGGGATAAATTTTGGGTATTGATTTCGGGTTTTCGTTATACATTTTTAGCGAGTTATAAAGATCAAACACCAAAGGTATGGTTAAAAACGTCAGAAAATAGTAATAGTTTGATGTTCTTATTCCAAAATATGCGATGAAAATATAACCCGTAATATAAAAAGCCAAAAGTCCTTCGAGTGCATTATCCTTTGTTTTTAGACGAGTGCAAAGAGTAGTTTTCCCGGATTCAACGTCGGAATCATAATCCATAAGCATGTGAGCATATAATATTGTGTTCACAAAGATTCCGCTTGAAATTGATAAAAACAGCACATCAGGTGAAAACCTTCCCGTCATAACGTAATAAACCCCGCCGTACATCAAAGGTCCGTAGGCAAGGATTACTGCCAAATCTCCCAGACCTCTGCTTGAGAGTTTTGAATAAAAAAGCGCAATCGGCAAGGTGCAAAGTGCAAAAATTGCTACCCCCCAGCCTGCGGCAAAAAACAGAAAAAGTCCTATAACAGCCGCAAAAGAAAGCATTATTATGATAACGTTTCTCAAATCTTGAATCGTTGCCTGGCCGTTTCGGAGGTATTTACACTTGATTGTTTTTTCATTATTGGTAAATTCACCGTTTGCAGCAAGTCTTTTGTAGTCAAAATAGTCATCTGAGAGGTTTGTGGCAAGGTGAACAACGGCAATTCCAAGGTATGCAATTATTCCTAAAATCGCATTTCCACCTTGTTTTAGTGAATAAACAAATATCAAAAGCCAGCAAAGAAGGGTTATAGGCGCAGAATACGGTCTGGCGTTACTATACCAAAATTTAATATTATTGATAAAATTTTTAATCATCATTACCCAAAAATATTTTCAATAGCTTTAACTGATTCGTAACTTGCTCCGGCTTCCAAAAGCTCCTCTGCACTGAGTCCGAACATTGTAATTAAATCTTTTGCATCATTAACAAAATTTGAATCGAGAAATCTTACCGTTTCTTTTACGGCATTTTCTCGTGTCATTGTTGTAAATTGATTATTTATCCCTTTTCTCAGGATTCTTGTTTTTGATTTACCCATTATTTCAGACTTTCTATACCTAAAAGTGCCGCACCAATCATTCCGGAATAGTTTCCTGCCTGTGCTTTTTTGATTTTGACCGGAGTTGTAACTATTTCGTTATTTACCTTATTTTCAATCATCTCGGTATTAACAAATTCTGCCATAGAGCCGGACAGAACAACGCAATCCGGATCAAACAAATTCGCAAGACCGATAATTCCGTCGGCAATGTCATTTTGCCACTTATCAAGAATTTCAATCATTTTGTCGTTTTTATTTTGCACGCCTTCAACAACATCATAGGTTGTAATATCAGGATTGTTTGTCATCTCCTGTGCCGTAAGTTTCAGGCCTGTGCCGGAAGCGTAGATTTCAAAACAATCCCAAGTGCCGCAAGAGCATTTACGATGTTTGTCTGTGCGCATTTTAAAGTGCATTTCGCCTGCTGCACCGTTTTGTCCTTTTAACAGTTTGCCGTTTATGATAATTCCTCCGCCGACGCCTGTTCCGAGAGTAATCATCACAGAAACGGTTGTATTTTTAGAAGCACCTATTTTATATTCTGCCCAGGCTGCGCAATTTGCGTCGTTTTCAACAAAGACGGGTTTTTTAGATAAATCGGTAAACGGCATTGAAGGGTACTCTTTTGCAATGTTACCGGTTGAGCCTACAATACCTGTGTTTTCGTTATTTACCGCTCCACAGGTTGAAAACGCAATTACATCAACATCTTGTTCGTGTTTTGAAATTATTTCTTTAAAAACTTTTTTAATTTCATCAAACGCTTTCGGAGTTGAATATTTTTCAACTTCACCAAGTATATTTCCGTTCTCATCAATTACGGCGTTATATATTTTTGTTCCGCCGACATCTATGGCCAAAGCTTTGAGCATACACCTATTCCTTTTTCTTTTATAATATTAAAACATTTAACCAAGCTGCTTTGGGGTACTTGTTTTTGTACCGAGGGTTTTACTTCGGGATATTTTTTGGGGGCTTCGCTCATCACTTTTAACAGAGCCTGCATATTATCCAATGGCGACATTGGTTTTAACGGAAATATTTTCATTTACTTTTCCTTTCTGAAAACAAATCTTTTCGTAATTAATTGGGGTCTTGTTATTGCCGAACCTATGACAACACAGTGTGCGCCAAGTTCAAACGCCCTGTCCACCTGCTCGGGTTCCCATATTCTGCCTTCCAAAGCAACCGGCATGTTTGTTTGTTCAACAAGTTGTTTTAAAAGTTCAAAATCAGGTTCGTTGACCGGAGAAGAGGCTGATTCCAGCGTGTAGCCGGCAAGAGTTGTTGAAAGAATATCAGCTCCTGCTTCTTTTGCGGCAATACCTTCTTCCAGAGTAGAAATATCAGCCATAGCAATTCTTTTTTTGATATGAATAAATTTTATTAAATCTTCTAATTTTTCATTATCGGGGCGTTTTCTTTGGGTTGCATCCAGAGCAACAATATCTGCTCCCGCTTCCACAAGCTCAATAACGTCTTTTACTGTTGGTGTTATATAAACTATTTCCTTCCAGTTTTTTGGTATTTGATTAGGTTTTGTCAAACCGATTACAGGAACATTTGTGAGAGCTTTTGCACTTTTGACATCTCTTGCTCCGGCAACTCTCAATGCTCCGGCACCACCGTTTAGTACGGATTTCATCATTGCGGCCATACATTTTTCCGGATATAAAGGCTCAGACGGCATTGCCTGAACAGAAACAACCACAATTCCCTTTAATTTTTCAACTACATTATTCATAACAAAATTATATATTAAACAAAACTTTTTGCATTATGATATAATGTTTTCATAAGAGGACGTAAAATGAATAAGACATTGGTAAAATATCCTTATTTGACAAAGGATGTTGAAATATATGAAAGAGAAAACGGTCACAGGGTAGTTTTGGCACACAAGCCGGGAGATATGGTAAATGTTTCCTCCTGGGTTAAAACAGGCTCCATAAACGAAGATGACACAAATAACGGGATATCACACTTTTTGGAACATTTAATGTTCAAAGGTACAAAAACTTTTAAAGTGGGCGAGTTTGACAGAATGCTGGAGGCGAAAGGCGCTATTGTCAATGCTGCCACTTGGAAGGATTATACTTTTTATTACGTAACATTGCCAAAAGGTGTTGATAATAAAGATTTTAAACTGGCTGTTGAGCTTCACTCCGATATGATGATGAATCCTGTATTTCCGTCGGAAGAACTCGGTGCTCCGTTTGATATAAACGACACGACGGTGACAGATAAGCGTGAACGTCACGTTGTTATTGAAGAAATCAGAATGAGAAAAGATCAGCCATGGACAAAAGTTTACAATCAATGTAATTATAATATGTATACCTCGCATCCGTATAAACGTGATGTAATCGGCACTCCGGAGATTATCTCGCAGGTTACAAGAGAAGATATTGATAATTATTATCGCAAATTTTATACCCCGAAAAATATGACAACCATTGTTGTCGGCGATTTTAATCACGAGGAAGTTCTGAATACAATTTGTGAAAAATTTAATTTCCCTGACAGAATTGAAGGGGAAAACAGAATCAATAAACAGGATTCTCCTGTTTCTCAGACAAAATACGTTGAATCAAGTGCAAATGTTCAGACATCTTACCTGATGTTTGGGTGGCTCGGACCTTTGGCAAAAGATTTGAAAGCCTCAATATGTCTTGATTTAATCAGTATGATATTTGGAGATGGTACAAGTTCAAGACTTCAGCAGAACTTGATTGAAAAATTACCGGAAAAAATCTTTAATTACATAAGTTCTGAGCATTACCAGTTTAAAGACGGTAATAATTTCTTTATTCAGGCAAATTACAATCCCGAATTTAAGGAAAAAGCGATTGAGCTTGTAAAAGGTGAATTGGCGAAACTTTTGACAAACAGAATTACGGAAGAAGAACTTTCAAAAGCAAAAAAACGCACTAAATCCCGTTTTGCATATTCTGCCGAAACTGTTTCGGAAATAGGCGAAACAATAGGTTATTATATGACGGTATGTGATGATTTGAAGCTTATTGAAGATTATCTTGCCGATTTGGAAAGTATTACAGTTGATGATTTGGAAGATACTATAAAGAAATATCTTTCAATAGAGAATGCCGTAATTTCTGTTTTGGTTCCTAACGAGGAGTAGTATGGGCGATTTTGAGGAACAGCTTGAACAGGTTAGACAGAAATGTTTGAAGTGTGAAAAGTGTTCGTTGTGTAAAACACGCACAAATACCGTCTTTTCAGCAGGTGTTCCTAATTCAAAAATTATGCTAATCGGCGAAGCCCCGGGATATTATGAAGATATGAAGGGGGAACCTTTTGTGGGAAAAGCCGGACAACTTCTGGATAAGATTCTGGAGTGCGTGGGGTTTTCAAGGAAGGAAAATATTTATATTTGTAATACTTTAAAATGCCGCCCTCCCGAAAACAGAGATCCTTTGCCGGAGGAAAAAGAAGCCTGCCGCGAGTTTTTGGATAAACAAGTTGAGATTTTGCAGCCAAGAATAATTTTGTTGTGCGGCAGAGTTGCCGTTAAATCGTTTATGGATACGAATTTGGGGATTACAAAACTAAGGGGTAAGTGGTTTGAGGGGCCGAATTTTTCAAAAATGATGCCGATTTTTCACCCGTCCTATTTGCTGCGAAACCAAAGCAGAGAAAAAGGCTCGCCAAAGTGGCTTATGTGGCAGGATATAAAAGAAGTTCGCAGAGTTTATGATCAAATGCAGGGGTAAATATATTATTTCTTGAAAAGAATATTGCTATCTGTCCCCTCTCCTAGGGAGAGGGTTAGGGTGAGGGTTTTATACTATCAACAACTTCAATAATTTTCTCATATACCCCCTCAATATTGTTATCAATATCATTATTCCAAAATCTTATAACTTTATATCCTTTTGAATTTAAATATTCTGTACGATTTTTGTCATTTAAAATATTTTCGGGCAAATTATGTTGACCTCCGTCAATTTCAATTACTAATTTAATTTCTTTGCAAACAAAGTCAACAATATAATTACCAATCGGATATTGTCTTCTGAATTTAAAACCACGAATTTGCTGATTTCTGATTAAATTCCACATTTTTGATTCTTGCGGAGTTTGGTTTTTTCGTAGAGTTCTTGCTATGATGTTGTTTTTGTTCATGGTGATATTATATCATGATAAATCAACCCCTCACCCCAGCCCTCTCCCAAGGAGAGGGCGCTTTGTAACAGAATGTTAAAAGTGGCTGTGATTTTTAAGCAATTCTTCTTTCTAAAAAACGTTTTTAAAAACATAGGGGATTTATAAGGAAAGTACGAAAGGAGAAAAGTAATATGATTAATGGCATTGGTACAGGTAATGAATGGAAATTTGCAAAATACCCGCCAAAGGGGTTGAAAGCATTCTTCCTGAAGGATATGACAGCATCAAAGGGGGTAAATCCGGAAACTGTAAATGTATTTAAAAAGGTGACTGAAAGACCTCCGGTAGTCGTTGATAAAGATGTTATTAAAAGAGTTCCAAAATTGGCACTTAAAGAGGTAAAAAAACCAACATTATTGACGAGATTAAAAAGAGTTCCATATGTATTAGCAAATATCGGAAAACAAATTTTAAAACATATCAGATAGAATTGTAGGTCAGGCTTTAGCCTGACAAAAAATACTCGCCCTCTCCTAATTTTAGGAGAGGGTTGTGGTGAGGTTAAATATAATTTCATACCTCATCCGCCTTCGGCACCTTCCCCTATTTTTTAGGGGAAGGAACGCATATTAACTGTTATTACGAGCATTACGCAATAATGCGTAGTAAATTTATTATTAATGTGATTGTGATTCTTCTTTTAGTCGCTCGCAATGACATAATACATTTCCCCCACCCT
>JAFYDY010000041.1 GCA_017544545.1 bacterium | reverse complement strand
TATCATAATACTGTTATAGTAAAGGAATAAACATGAGTTTGACAGTATATTTAGGGATAGATGTTGGTTCTGTTACCACAAAGTTAGCACTTGTTGATGAGACAGGTAAATATGTCGATAGCGTAATGCTAAAAACAGCAGGCAAACCGGTAATGGCGGTTCAGACAGGTTTGCAGCAGCTATACAATCAGAAACTTACAGATTACGAAGTTATGGGAGTGGGCACAACAGGATCCGGAAGAGCTTTGGCCGGATCATTAGTCGGTGCTGATGTTATAAAAAATGAAATTACGGCACACGCAGTTGCAGCAAGTACAAATATCCCGGGAGTTCAAACCATTCTTGAAATCGGCGGACAAGACAGTAAAATTATTATTCTCAGAGACGGTATCGTTACCGACTTTGCTATGAATACGGTTTGCGCAGCAGGAACCGGCAGTTTTCTGGACCATCAGGCTCAAAGACTTAATGTTCCGATTGAAGAATTCGGAGCAACTGCACTAAAATCAACAAATCCAGCAAGAATTGCCGGAAGATGCGGAGTTTTCGCAGAAAGTGACCTTATTCACAAACAGCAATTAGGTTATCCTGTAGAAGATCTTCTGTACGGACTATGTCAGGCTTTGGTAAGAAACTATCTTAGCAACCTGGCATTAGGTAAAGAGCTTTTACCTGTTGTTTCATTCCAGGGTGGAGTTGCAACAAATACAGGTATGGTAAAAGCCTTTGAAGAAGCACTTAATACAGAAATCGTTGTTCCCGATAACCATCAGACAATGGGCGCAATCGGTGCTGCGCTTCTTGCAATGGAAAATCACCAATACACAGAAGAAAAAACTAAATTTAAGGGCTGGACTGTCGCAGATATGCATTTCTCATCAATCACCTGCACCTGTACCGGCTGCTCAAACAACTGTGAAGTTATCACAATCGTTGAAGGTATTGACGAAGTTCAACATGTAGAAAAGATTAAAGATGTTAAGGGGAATATCATCGCCCGCTGGGGTGGAACCTGCGGTCGTTGGGACATAAGCTAAGGGCAAATTTATATGCAAAATTTTGGTCAAAATGTTCAAAGAACTTCTATTTTACAAGAGTTATCCGATGCAAATGCGGAAATGGGAGAAGCTGTTGCATTGTTTTTTAATGATATGGTAGTGCAAAGCGGAATTACCAATCCGGAAGCAGAACCTTTTGACGTTGTTCCGGAATCCTGGAAAAAACTTGCAGTAAAACCCGACAAGACACCTGCCGAAATCCAGGAATTAGATGAAACTTTTAAACAGGAAGTTAAATTCCTTGCGGAATCTTATCTGCTCTATATGGCGAAAGAAACCCAAAATACGACAGGAAAACTTGATTATGCCCAATACGAAGCGTATATGCTCAAATACAGATTCGGACACTATAACTCAATGAATAAACCCGAATACCTGAAAGTTGTAAAAGAACAAATTAAAAATGCATTTAATAAGATTGCAAAACACGGCGAAGCAACCGGAGATGAACTTATAGACAAGCACGATATGGCTGCGTTTATATATGCGCTTTCCACAAAATCCCGCAGAGATGAAAGCGGAAAATTTTTAGGATTTGATATTGACGGAACAATTTCCCCTGAAGAATATGCGATATGCGACAATCAACTGCTGTCTGCCGACGATAATTTGTTCTCCGTCAAACTGAGAATTGCGTACAAGACACTGAATAATAAACTGTAAAGGTGGTTATACTATGATTAAAAAAATACTTTCAATATTGACAATATTGGTAACTCTCGGATTTTATCAGGGAACATTTGCGGTAGAAGATATCGTAAGCCTTGATGATGTTGAAACTCCGAAGGTTGAACAGGCACAACAAGAGGTTATGCCTATAAAAGCAGAAATAAAATTTGACTGGGTTGATATTACTCAGGCTCAAAGGGATGAAAATATTGAAAAATACAAAAATCTTCTTTTTGAAAATAATACCACTCCAATATATTTCAACAAAACTGAATTTAACAATAAATTCTCAAAATACAAAAAAGATAAAAATTACAAACACCACTACTTCCTGACCAATAACGGTGTTACAGAGGATGAAGAAGCAAAATACTGTGCTTTTTATTTTAAGAAAAACACTCTTGTAATGTATGCAATCCAATATAAAAACAACCCGACTAATGCCTTTTATTATTCGGCATACGGCAAATTATACTATACCGACGTTATGTCAAAAGAATATCCGAATTTCCCGTATTCTTCAATGCAATATGACAAAAAAGGGAAACTTAAAAGCGCAATCTATTTTGTATCAAAAGATTTGCAATATATGTACGGCCCGGATAAAGAATTTCAGGGTATCTGGTACAAGGAAAATATGTACGATAAAAACGGCAAACAGACAATTAAAAGGACTAATTGGTAAAAAAATTTAATAAATATTCAAAATTAATGAAATAAAGTTTTTTTTGGATATAATGTAATAAAAAACTCAGGAGGCATAATCATAATGGAAAATATTGTTTCATCATATGGTAATAATGACAGATTCGGGCCAAATCCGACTCGCATCAAAGTTGTAGGTGTTGGCGGCGGTGGCGGGAATGCTGTTAACAGAATGATAAAAGCTAAACTTTCAGGTGTTGAATTTTGGTTGATGAACACCGATTTACAGGTTTTGTCCTGCAGTGAAGTTCAAAACAAACTTCAGTTTGGCTTAACTACCACCAAAGGACTTGGTTCAGGCGGGGATCCTGATAAAGGCGAAAAAGCTGCTTTGGAAGCAAAAGATGATATAACAAAAGCATTAGACGGCGCAGATATGGTATTTATTACTGCCGGTATGGGTGGTGGAACAGGTACCGGAGGTGCTCCGATTGTTGCTCAAGTGGCAAAAGATTTGGGAATTTTGACTATCGCTTTTGTTACCAAACCGTTCCGTTGGGAAGGTAAAAAGAGAATGGCTCAGGCCGAAGCAGGTATTGAAAAGCTGAAAAAATATGTTGATGCCCTCCTTGTTGTACCTAACGACAAATTATTACAGGTTGTAGAACGTACATGTGGTTTGAGAGAAGCATTCTACGTAACCGATGAAGTTCTTTACAGAGGTATTCAGGGTATTTCAGATATCATCACCGTACCGGGTATAATTAACGTTGACTTTGCCGATGTTAAGAAAGTAGTTAAAGATTCCGGAACAGCCTTGATGGGTATCGGCAGAGCTTCAGGCGAAGGAAGAGCTGTTAAAGCTGCTGAAATGGCTATCAATTCACAGCTTCTTGAATCTTCAATCAATGGAGCAAGCGGTATTATCGTTAATATCACAGGAAGCTCAAATATGACTCTGCACGAAATAAATGATGCTGCAAATCTTATTCATAATGTGGTTAAACCTGATGCTAACATCATTATTGGTACTGCTAAAGATGAAAATCTGCAAAACGCTATTCAGATTACAGTTATCGCAACAGGATTTGAGGAAAGACTTTCTATAGAAACTCCAAAAATGTCTGCTGCAGAATACTTTAGCGGAAACAGTACAGGATCGGCTCCATCTTCAACAGACGGAATTAATTTCCCGAAAATGCCGTCTTTAAGTTTTGATTTGCCGGACTTTATGAAAAAAGACTAATAACTCAAATATAATACAAAGATGCCGGATAGAATATCCGGCATCTTTGTATTATGTAATTATTCAAGAGTATCTATTGCTACTGCGGTAATTCCAAGATTTGGATATCTGCCCGTTTTTTGAGCGGCAAAAGCCTCTATTTCATCCACTTTTTGCATAAATTCCTGCATTGCTTTTTCCGTTTCCGAACCCTCCGGAAGCTTTATCTTCTTTGCAAAATCAACGACTCTCTGGTATTTATACAATTGCTCAGTCATATTTTCAACATCTTCATTGCCTATAGACAGAGCAGCTTCCTTTGCTCTTTCAAGACTTAAATGTAATAATGCAGTTTTTGAATGTCTTGGACTGTCTTCAATATCCTTAATCGCCTGCTTGAAGGCAGTATCAATTATCACCAGAGATTTTTTATAGTTTGTATTTTTGCACTTTGTCAAAACATTTAACTTTGCTTTTTCTATTTTCGCAACATAATCAGGATCATCATCAATATTACCAAGTATTTCTAATTCTTCCTGAATATATTTATTCTGATCTGAAAGAGCGCTGTATATATCATCAATTCTGGTTATTGCTTTACGGACATTCTCAAGATTCAGAGCCTTCATTACCATTCTTGCCGCACCTTCCTGAAGCCCTAATTCTTCAACAAACATCACCGTGGTGTCTGCAATTTTTCCCAATATCAAAGGCAGAATTAGTTTATTTAAGGCTTCTTCAGAATCCATTTTTACCACTTTGCCATTTTTAAGAGTTATTGTTGAGTTTTTAAATTCATCTCTTACTATGTTCAAATTCGCTTCTTTTGCACAATCCATAAATATATATTCAAGTTCAAGAATATTTGCACTTACTAACATATTTTGCAAAACAACACCATATGCATCAGCAACATCGTATTTTTCTTCAAGTATGGCCAGTTCTTCTTTCATTTTTTCTGCTTTTGCTGCAGATTTTTTTGTACCGTCCTGCTCAAGTTTTGCAATTTCGGTTTTTAGCTTTTTAATATTTTCCTCTGTTGCCATATTTGCTTCGCCTGATTTGGTTTTACAGATCATAAGCAAATACTCATTTAGCAGTTGTTCAGGATGCTTTGTAATTCTGTGCTTGTCATACAGAGTCAAAAATTCATCCATCAGGATATTTTTAGCATCTTTTGACATGCACATTCTTGCCTGAATATAGTGATTTATTGCCGTATATGCTTTGCCGTGGTATTTGGGCAGGAAGTTATACATAACAAATTGCTTTTTATATTCATTCAGACTATCCAGTTCTGCCTGAATAGTATCTTCCATCGTTTTGCCCTCAGGAGTTATTGAATACATAGATAGTTCATCATAAACAATCTGAATATTCTTTTTATATTCGGATGCCGGAGCATCAGGAGGAAGTGTCAGGAGATTGCAGACAGCATTAACTGAATCTTTTATGGATTCATCTTGACCGACAAGATTCATAAAATCACTCAGATTTTCATCTAATCTTTCTCTTTGCTTTTCATTTAAAACAGTTGAATCTTTAAATCTGGAAATATATTTCTGCATATCCCCAGCAACGCACATAGCCACATCCTGTTTTTTAAATGCATCTATATCGTCTATAGAATCATCCATCTTTTGAATGAACGTTTGGACAGCTTCTGTAATTGCATCCATGTCCTCATACTCCATAACAGGATATGCCGGGAACACTTTATACTGATTAAACAAATCTTTACGCATCTTTGCGTACATTTCCTGAACATTCAGCAAATACAAAGACCAGTAATAATCGTAATAAATGTCATCAAAGGTACGCTCGCCACCTTTATAAGTGAAGCCGCGCAGAACTTTTTCATATTTATCATAATCATAACTCGGTGACATAACCGAAAGTTTTAACTGTTTACCAACCTCTCTGCCATATAAAACGTTCAACAGGCTTCTTTGTGCATTCCCGTCATAAGAGCGAAGACGGTTAAGTATATCGTAGCCGCTAAGTTCTTTCAGCCCCATATCCTCGTTTGTGATAGTTGAACCGTACTGCTTTTCATAATCAGCTAAGGTCATTTGCTGAAGCTTTCTGAAGATTTCTACAAATTCCTCATCAGTTTTGGGGTCAAAAGTTCTATCTATCCATGAGCTTATACCTGCAAGTCTTCCGCTGCTGAATTTTGGATTTTTCAAATCTTCAGGATTGAAGGACATCTTTTCAAATAAATATTTTTGGACTTCCTGTCTCAGAACTTCAATTTTTTCTTTTTTATTTTCAAAATCCGGAGTTTTGCTATATAACGATTTTGCAAAACTTTCACTCATTAATTCTGTAGTTTTAGCCAGACTGCCGTCAAAATGTTTTTTATCTATATTTTTCAGCGAGTTTATTATTTTATCTATCTGAGAAGAGGCTATTTTAATATTGTTTTCGCTTGCAAATTTCTGAAGCCGCTGAGCCAGCATCTTTCTTCCGCACGCCGTACCATATAGCGTTATATCAGGTGTTTTGCCGAAGGTGTAGTCAAAATTTTTGCGGGCTTGCTTGTGAACCTTTGCTCTTATTTTGTGCAACTCATCCATTGAAAATTCATTGTTGAACAACTTTGTATCAACAACATCGTTATATGAAAGTAAAAGAGCAATCTGCTCGAGAATAATCTTCAAAGGATCATTATCAGATAAATTATCATAATCTTTTCTGGTTTTAAGACCTCTTTCAAAAGGCGGTAAACCCATTATCCTTCTTTCCAAATTATCGTATCTGGCGTACAATCCGGCAGAGATACTTTCAACTTTCTTTATAGTGGACTGCACCTCAGAATATGACATGTTTTGAGCTGCCCTTGCCAAATCATCAAAATATAACAACGGACTTATCAGGGTATTATTTCTTATCGCCAGCACCTGTTTGTTTGCATCGGGACTTTTTCCGCTGATTATGGCATTGTTGAACATAGGATATCTGTATTCGAAATCCGAACTGCCGACAAGGCGTTTATACTTTTTGCTTTCTATTTTGCTTGGGGTAAGAACGCCGTATTTGTCTATCATATTCTCAACAAATTTTCCTGACTGGTATTTATCATCTGTAATATAACCCAATTCACCACCGTATTTTTGTGAATAATCAGTCCTCAACAACCCGTTACGGTCTGTCCAGGTATTTTCGTGCTCTGACGGTCCCCAGGTGTTATCGTGAAACAGAACGTCTTTTTCAACTATTTCACCTTTACTGTTTTGCACTTTAACAGGTCTTATATCAGAAATATATTGAGCATGATATGCCGGCGCACTGTCATCAACCGAAGTTGATGAAATACCGGAATACTGCATGTTTTTAAGCTTATTGACGGCCAGACGAACATTATCTTCTATATAATATGGTCTGTCAGTCATATGTTCAACAATTTTAACCTGCTGGGCATCCACCAGACCACTGTCACCTTCGGTTCTCACAAAACGAGTTCCCGTTTTTACTCCGACTTTTCTGTGAAGTTCACTCAACGGTTCTTCCAAAGTCTTGTACTGTGCTCCAAGAGCTCTTGTTGTCTGCTTGTACCAATCATTTGTTCTGAGTTCAATCAGCTTCAGAACATCTTTTTCGTGAGGCGTGAAGTTTGTAAGATCTTTAGATAAATTTTTCACCTTCCTGCTTACGCCGTCATAACGCAGCAACTGTGCTTCTATATTATTAAATTTATTTTGGAAAGCACGGAGATCCGGTTC
>JAFYDY010000040.1 GCA_017544545.1 bacterium | reverse complement strand
TTAAATGCACCCCACGCTTTTACATCAGCTCTTTCGTACCTTATCAGGTAATAATCTCCGGAGGGTACATATTCAATAGATGCTTCCTGATAAATATCCTGCTCCTCATTAACCGGCGGCATACCCTGTTTTGCCCTTTTCCTGTTCGTTTTTGCAATTTCTTTTTTCTCTTTCTGGTCTCGTTTCAGGGAAGCTTTATCGTGTACCTGTTCATATTGGGACATATCAATTTCAACTTTGAAGACAGGAATTATTGCAACAGCTTTTTTTGATTCAATAAGTATCAGAAAATCTTTCTCATCTGAAAGCGCCAATTCATAATGCCCGGGTGGAATAACGTTTCCCTGTCCGTCGGATATTTCATCAACCAGAGAAAGTGTCGGATAAGTTGATTCTCTCAAACTGTATTTGTAAAACGACTGATCTCCCACAATCAATCCGGCCGTTATTTGCGGCTCCTGAGGATAGATTCGGGATTCCTTGAACAGCATTATTTTATCAACATAAATTCCTTCAAGCATTATATTCTCTCCAGCAAGTTTTTAATGTTTGTTTTTACGTAGTCAAAATTTTTGTCCAAAAGTTTTTCGCTTGCTACAAATATTAACGACAAATATTTCTGAGAGTTCGCTAAATCGTTTTCTTTCAATAGCAGTCTGTAACTTTCCCTCATAAGCCTTTTTAAACGGTTGCGTTTGACTGCTCGTTTGTGAACTTTTTTACTTACTACAAATCCCACTTTGGTCGGGGGAATAAATGTATTGTTTTCATCTTCTTGTTTTATTGCGGTTTTTAATTTCCCCGCAAACAAAGTTACTCCGCCCGAGTGGGTGGAGTTTTTAACTTTATATGTCGCCTGAAAGGCGCTTCTTCTTTTTAATCTGTATTGTTTTGGTAACATTCAGAGCTACCTCTTTCGTAATCGGTTACAGATTTCTATGCTCTTTTCTTAGCTGTGATAGCCAATTTATGACGACCGCGAGCTCTGCGTCTGTTCAATACTTCACGTCCGCCCGGAGTTGACATTCTTGCTCTGAAGCCGCTTACGTTTTGTCTTTTTCTTTTTGTTCCTTCTAGTGTACGTCTCATGATATTATTTCCTTTTACTATTTATTTGTCGTATAATAAGAATGTTATAGTAAACAAAATTATTAGTCAACAAACAAGATAAGGAATGGTTAAATATTATGAAGAGAAACATTGGTTTTATCGGTTGCGGAAAAATGGCAAGTGCAATTATCGGCGGAATTTCAAGGAGTGATAAATACCTTGTGAGAGGTTCTGAAATCACACCTGCCGTTGCTCAGGAAGCTTCTAACAGATTGGGAATAGAAGTTTTTGCAGACAATAAAAGATTGGCATTGATTTCGGATGTGATTTTTATTGCCACAAAACCTAATCAGGTGGAACTGGTGTTGAGAGATATTTTACCGAGAATTGAAAGAACGGATAAGCTCATTGTTTCTATTGCCGCAGGCGTTACAACAGAAAAGATAGAAAATATCCTGGATGATGCACGTGTTGTAAGAGTTATGCCAAACACTCCGGCACTGGTAAAACTCGGAATGTTCGGCGTTTGCTGTGGCTCTTACGCGACACTTGAGGATGAAGAATTTGTTGTTGATATGCTCAATTCTATCGGGAAATGTATTACTGTTGAAGAAGGTCAGATGGATTTGGTTACCGCTATTTCCGGCTCAGGTCCTGCGTTTTTCTATCAGGTAATTGAAGATATGGCTCGTGCAGGTGAAAGATTGGGCTTAGAATACGATAAGGCACTTACCCTTGCAACTCAAACTGCGTTAGGCTCTGCTCAAATGGTTTTTGAAAGAGGAAACGTCCCTGTTCAGACTTTAATAGATAATGTTGCAACAAAAGGCGGCTGCACCTTTGTCGGAATTTCTGAAATGAAGGCGAAGGATTCTGC
>JAFYDY010000039.1 GCA_017544545.1 bacterium | reverse complement strand
ACTTTCTGTTTTTAGTATCAAATAATTATTGCAAAATAAGACAGTCGTAGATTTTATCAATCTTTTCTTTCATCTCTGAAAATTGAGATTTCAAATCCTCCAAACTGTTCAGGGTTGCAAACCTTTTTTCCACTTCCTGCAAAATTTCTCTGTGTTTTTTCTCCATCTGCTCAGGTGTAACAACAATTCTTTCTTGAAGCAAAAACATTAAAACAACCACTATCACAGGCGCATAACTTACAAATATATCCATAATTTTCCTCCTTTATTACAGAACTATCGGCCAGTAAAAATCCACAAGATACGACGCCGCATCAAAGGGATGTGAAAGAAATTTCAGTTCCTTCGTCTGCTTTATCTGAGTGTAAGTCGGAACATCTATTTTTGATGAGCCCTCAATATATCGCAGGTTATAGATGTTATACAAAAGTTTTTCACACTTTGGTGAAACATAAAGCCCGACTTCGCCTTTAGCGTTTCTGACTTTTGCATTAAAAGCGGCAACACGGTTTTTTATAGGCGGATTAAAGGGTTTTATTCTGATTTCAACCTCATACCCAAAGCCTTCAAGCGTCTTTTTGATAATTACATAGTTTGTGTATTCACTCGTGCAGCTTCTGTTATCACCGGAAGCATCACCGTTTACTATAATTTTGCCCGTATGATTTGGGTATCTTGTGTGAAATTCCTCGCACGCCTTTGCCGTCGTAGTGTTTTCCATAACAATTTCGTCAAAATAAAAAACCTTATCCTCCGTCTTATGCGCAAGAACCCACGCCATAGGATCCACGTTAAAGTCACAGCTTATATGAACATCCAAATTCTGCTGATAACGAATTTCTCTGACATTATCATCACCAAAACCCTTAACAACAAGGTTGGTATTGTAATCTCCGGATTTGCCCATAACAAAAATATCGTAATATTGTTTGTCATAGAGCTTTTTAAGCTCATCGCAAAAGCCCTCGGGCAGATAAATATTTTGGGTTGTCGGAGCACAAATCAGCCTGTAATTCGGTGCCGGATGTTCAAAGAAAGTCTTATACAACCAGCCTTTCTGAACTTCGGGGTTTGTGTGCCCGAAAATTCTGTAAGTAAAATTTTTCCAGGACGGTTTGACCTTCTGCCTCATACGTGCAAGAAGCATTTTGAAAGTATCATAAGGAATATCCGACATTTCTTCAATTTCAACAAAGCCCAAATTCAAAGATTTCAACTTGTTCGGTTCATCAAAGTGCCTGAACAAAATTTCCGAGCCGTTTTTGAATTGCAATTTTTGAACGGCGCTAACCCATTTATAATCTTCACCTGATTTGAAACCGATATTATCAAGATGCTCAAAATATGTTTTCAGGGTTGTGTCACGAACAAGGGTATAAGTTTGCGCACCAACTAATCCGACAATCCCCGGGAATTTGATTGCCAAAAGTATTCCGAGCAAAGCTCCGGCAAAAGTTTTACCGGAGCCGTAACCACCCTGATATACCGCAACATCCAAGGAGTAATCATGAGGGATTTCCAGAAATTGCCGCTGCGCATCAAGCAGTTTATATTTCATGTTAAATACCCTCAGGTTGTGTAGCTTGCTCTTTTTCGGAGGTTAAAAAATTGTTTGCGTTTTCTATCCCATATTGTTCAATAGCAAATTTAAAACACTCAAGCCAGTTTATGCGGCTGCTGACAGAATCGATTGAGGCAAAAGATTGCACAACATCAAACAACTCTTTTAGCTTTGACTTACGCTCAAAACTTGCCTTTCTGTCACCGTAATGATAGACATAAGAAGAATTTCTGACTTTATCATCAATCTCAACAAGCATAAATTTCCCTCTGTCTTTTGTAATAACCGACTCTTTGCCGAGTTTGAAGTTAGAAATAATTTCTGCCGTTTTTTCTACCATAGGCACAATAACTTTTCGGTTAATTGCTTCCAAAATCATATTCAGTCGTGCTTCCTGACCACTGACAGAATAATTTATCTCTGTTGCAGACCTGTCAAAGTTTTGAAGATTCCCTGCCATATTTTTAAATATGCCTGTCGCACTTTCAATTGTGGATTTGAAATAGTTAAGAAAATCCCAGCCCTGCATAGCTCTGTCAAAATTCAACGGTGTCGGAGGAGCACTCATTAATGCCGCATCATATTCAATAATTTTTCCCGGATGAATATTTTGTTCACCCATAAAACAACCCTTCGGCGCAAGATACGGAGGATTCATCATCAGAGCCAGAGCGTCAAGCTGTTTATTCAGAATCATTGAAGAAATATTATTCAAAATCAGCGCAACCCTAAGTGGCGATATTCCGCGGCCTGTTGCCGGAGATTCAATGATATTTGCATGAATAAAAGGATTTATAACATAAGGATTGTCCTCAAATCGTATCAAAACACTCCTTCCGGCAACAACAATGAGTTTATTTTTCAGAATTTCACCTGACGGAAGCTCAATATCTCCCCAATATTCCAAGACTTCTGTTTTGTTTTGTAAGTTATTTTTTCTGTTTTTTCTTGATTTATTTGCCAACACTCCTTTCAATATTTCCAGTTTTTCCGCATTCAACATATTGTTTGATTTGTTTGTTTTAATTTCATCAAACGACATTCTTGTCCTGTAAATCTTCGGGCAGGAATCCCAATTATCAGCTTCCGATCTGTCAAAAACAAAATCCTCGCAATTAATAAACCTGACTTTTGCGTTATCGTAAATGACTTTATCCTCAACAACAAAAGTATCTGTTGTATTCAATTCAACCTGTTCTTTTAATGAGATAGCCCGACGGGTTTTTCTGGTCTTGGTTTCCCAGCCGACAAAAAGAGTAACCTCACCTGTTTCCACCACGGAATCAATGATTTTTTCCATTTCATCCTGAATTTTCATCCCCTCAAAAGTATTTACCAGCATAGCTTTTTGCTTATTGGCATATTTTTGGGTTTCAAAATCAGTACCCTCAACATCAAACATCCCGTCAGGGTTTGAGTACAAATTTTGTACCAGATGTGATTTCAAGGTTTGGGCAAGCTCATAAATATCAGGGAGCTGTATTCTGCAATCCCAGGCATTTACTTTTGGAATATCCGAATCGTATATTGCGTACCTGACAAGCGCATTATCTGCAATCTGAGAACACCGTTCGTTTTCGTAATAGTCGTATTTTGAGACGATTGTGTCCGTTAAATATTGTTCTTCCATGAAATT